>NZ_JBHZDH010000008.1:0-6414 GCF_042755925.1 Lysinibacillus sp. NPDC059133
ACAATATACAACATAAACATATGTTCTATAAAGAAAAAAGCACTTCATTCCTCCCACCTCTGAAGAAGTGGGAGGAATGAAGCTCAATTCTGTGATTTTTAATGATTAATTAAATTTTGTTATACTCGTGTTTTTTTCTGCTTTTTTTAAACTAGGTTTTTTCTCAGAAATAAAAAGACCAGATAATGTTAGAACTATACCGAATGCCGACATATAAGTTATTTGTTCATCTAATACAATCATAGATGTTAGTACTGTAATGACTGGAACCGCGTAAATATAAATACTACTTTTAATGGTGCCTAGCAGTTTAACAGCATAGTTCCATGTAATAAAACAAAGAGCAGAAGCACCAAGACCTAAGAATAATATATTGAATAAAGAAACTGGATTTGTAAAACGTTTCAGTTCCCATTCAAAATCAAACAGAAAAAGGGTAGGCATCATAAATAGAATACCGTAAAAAAACACTCTTCTTGTCGTTTGAATTGTATGATATCCGTAACCACTTATTTTTCTAGTCAATACAGAATAAGTAGCCCAAACGAGCGTAGCAATTACAGCTAATAAATCTCCTAAGGGGTTTAGTTGGTACTTTGAAGTACCGCTAAAGCTGATCAGGTAGATCCCAGTAATTGCAACAAGAAATCCAATGAAAAAGTTGATCCGTAATGGTTCCTCCTTCAAAAATAGGTAGGTGAGAATTGCTGTAAAAAAGGGAACGACGGAACTGATAACGCCAACATTAGAAGCCATTGTAAAGGTTAAGGCAATATTCTCTAAAAGGTAATACAACGTAACACCACATAAACCAGCACTAGCAAAAATGAATTCATGTTTTTTATTCGTTACTTTTAGTCGGTGCGGGTAGATCATCAGTAACACAACGAAACCTATGACAAAACGATAGAAAAGGATTTCAATAGGGGTAAAATCATTCAATAATATTTTAGTAGAGATGAAAGTTGTTCCCCAGATCAAAATGGTAATAAGTGCTGCTGTATGACCAACAGTATTTTTTTTCTCCATATACTAGTCCTTTCTAATAGTCGATTATTCATCGAGTTTAGTAAAAATATTTTGGTATTGTTTAGGGGTCAAACCGATAAATTCCATAAAAAAATGGCTAAAGTGACTTTGATCGCCGAAGCCACTATATAAGGCCGCATCTAATGGCGACACTCCCTGTTCCAAAAGCTTCTTTGCCTCATTGATACGTATTGTTTGTAGATAGCGATACGGCGTAATACCGCGAACACGGGTAAATGCTCGTACTAAAGAATATTTATTCATATTTGCCATTTTCGCTAAATCATCTAAAGTAATGTGCTCTTGATAATGTGCTTCTATATACTGACAAAGATTTTTAATCATTTCTGTTTTTGCACTAGTATCAGCTTCATTAGGAGACTCTGTATATTCGTTAATTAACTGCTTGATTAAAATATAAAATGTTTCTTGCTTTTCATCATTTGGTAATTCCTTCATGATCATCTGATGAAGATTATGTAATATGCTTGTTTGTTCACTTAAATAAGCAACTGGAGTTTTAAACTGGGGCAGATAGTCTTTTCCAGTAATCTCTTTGGTTACTTTTCGCATGATTTCAGGCTTAATATTTAAACAACGATAATCTAATGTTTTGTTGTCAATCTGTTCACAAGCATGATTATCCATAGGGTTAAAACATATTAAATCACCGGTATTGATGATATATTCTTTGTTCTTGCAAGTTAATCGTCTTTGTCCACTCTCTATGAATCCAATCACAAAGTATTCGTGGAAGTGGTTTGGGAATTTTTGCATGATTCCACAGAAACGATAGGCTTCAATCTGTAGATCATGATCAAAATGAACGATTCTTTCTTCTAACATCTCATGAAACACCTTCTTTTTATTAATATGGAAGTAAGTGTAGCACAAATCTTTTAGCTTTTATTGTACGATATTGACTACCTAAAATTTGCCTCTTGCATTAAACCACCTGTTAAACAATCATCGACATTATAATATTGCAATGTAAAATTTGGATTTTTAATTAATAATTAGATTTAAAAGTAAACGTAACCATGTTAGGATAATATATCGTAGGAGGTGTAGTTTGGCCTAAGGGGCTTGTGCTAATAACAAAACACAAATTACCTTTTGACAATTATTTTGATGAAAAAGAGAAAAATTGTTCTCATCGTTTGCTTGTTTATTGTCTTTCTGACAGGCTCACGAGTTTTATGGTTGCAATTATTTAATAATTCAGATCAACCACATGCTGTAAAAGGGCAAATAGATTTAAGAAGTTGGAATTTTAATGACGGTTATGCCATTACACTCGATGGAGAGTGGGAGTTTTATCCTAATAATTGGTTGATTAGTGAAGAAAAACACTTAGAATCTAAAAAGGTTCAAGCTTCATACATACAGGTTCCTAATGGCTGGAATTCTGCTTTACAAGGGGAAGAGAAAAGCCCTTACGGTTACGGTTCTTATCGCTTAAAATTACTCGTCAATCCCGAAGACAATATAACTTACAGTATTCGAGTTCCGAGTGTTCGGAGTTCCTCAGAAATTTATGTAAATGGACGACAGTTGGCAAAATCAGGTGAAATAGGGGAGAATGCAGAAAATACAGTTGCCAAAAATGTTCCGTATACTGCTTCCTTTGAAGCAAACGGTCATAAAGAAATTGAAATTATAGTTCAGGCTTCTAACTTTAAGGATCCTCGTGGCGGTGGAATTGTTCGCTCCATTAAATTAGGAAAAGAAGATAAATTAGCTAGGGAAACGCAATGGTCGATAGCTATGCAACAACTAGTTGCAGTTGTTTTCTTTATACACGCGATCTATTCCATCATTTTATTTTTTGTAGGAAACATGGAAGAAAAAAGATTACTTTACTTTTCTCTGTTATCGATAAGCACTATGAATTATTACTTATTAGCAAGCGATGACAAATTATTATCTTATTGGTTTCCGATTAATTACGACTGGGGCTTTAAATTAGTTCATCTTGCTATGGTAGGGATAGGCTTTTCACTACTTCAATGCATAAAACATTGGTTGCCTCAACATGTGAGAAAATATATAAGTTGGTTTAGTATTTTCTGTGGTATAGCTACATTGATGGCAATCGTGTTGCCTACTCGCTATATAGTAACTAATCAAGAAGTATATTTAATTATTTTAGCTATTGCGTTGGTAATAACGATCCTAACAGTAATGCGAAAATCTATTAAAGAGATCAGAAGTAATATATTTTTACTTCTTGCCATATTAGCATTTGGCAATAATATGATTTGGGATGGCCTACTTCTCATCTTTGGGATAAAAGTGATCATGTATCCATTTGATCTTATTATCACAATGGCTTGTTTGGCTACTTTATGGTTTAAAGGATATGCTAAAGTCCATTCTGAAACTAAAGAACTTGCTACGAAGCTCCAAAAGACAGATAAGTTAAAGGATGAATTCCTTGCCAATACGTCTCATGAATTACGAAATCCACTTCATGGGATCCTTAACATTTCTAAGGCTGTTTTGGAAAGAGAAGAACGTGCACTCAGTGACAAAAGTGTCAAGGATTTAGAAACAGTGCTATCTGTAGGAAGTCGTATGTCACTTATGTTAAATGATTTACTAGATGTAATGAGTTTAAAAGAAAATAACACCAAACTAAAACTTAGTACTGTTTCGATTCACGCCATTGTATCGGGTGTATTAGATATGCTCTATGTGATGAGTGACGGAAAGCAGATTCAATTAATAAATCAAATCCCTGAAGATTTTCCTAAAGTAATGGCTGATGAAAATAGAATGATTCAAATTGTTTTCAATTTACTTCATAATGCGGTGAAATACACGAACGAAGGTGAAGTAACGATTTCTGGTCATATAAGAAATGATATGGCGGAAATTGTGATTTCGGATACTGGTATTGGTATTGATGTGGGAACTATTCAACGTATATTTGAACCTTATGAGCAGGGTACCCTTAGTAAAGCAATGATTGAAGGCGGATTTGGGCTAGGACTTAGTATTAGTAAACGTTTGGTTGAACTACATGGGGGAACATTACAGGTAAAATCAGTTGTAGGTAAAGGGTCAGAATTTACGTTTACGCTACCTATATCTGATGGAACGGATGAGCAAAACACACCAGAAAATGTAGCTCTGCTATCAGATGCGAACGAAGAATCAACGGTAGTGACTCCTGCAAATCCATTGGATGATCGAACTGAAAATCATTCAATCATTGCAGCAAATCGACCTAGAGTATTGGTCGTCGATGATGATCCAGTTAACTTAAGAGTTATCGAAACAATACTCTCTATAGAAAAATACGACTTAGTAATGGTTACAAGCGGTGATAAAGCTCTCGAAATGGTAACGTCTCAAGAGTGGGATTTGGTCATATCAGACGTAATGATGCCAAATATGTCAGGATACGAATTAGTACGTACAATTCGTCAGCAATTTTCAATAACTGAACTTCCTGTTTTACTTCTCACAGCAAGAAGTCAGCCTCAAGACATTAAAAATGGATTTTTATCTGGTGCTAATGATTACGTATCAAAGCCAATGGACGCTTTAGAGTTAAGATCAAGAGTGAAGGCACTAACCGACGTTAAACAATCTGCACAAGAACGGCTTCGAATGGAGGCAGCGTGGCTTCAGGCACAAATACAGCCACATTTTTTATTCAATACATTAAATGCCATTATCACGTTAAGTGAAATTGATATCGAGCGTACTGGTAAGCTACTTGAAGCACTAAGTGATTTTTTAAGGGAATCCTTTAAGTTTCAAAATATTGATGAGCTTGTTCCACTTGAGGACGAGTTAAATCTTGTTCGATCCTATTTATATATTCATAAGGAACGTTTTGGGGAGCGGATAAACGTAACGTGGGATCTGAACGTTTCTAAAGACGTCATGATACCATCATTAACCATCCAACCATTAATTGAAAATGCTTTGAAACATGGTATTTTGCCCCGTGAAAATGGCGGGAATATTCATATTTGCATTGTAGATTACGACTCGTACATTGAGATCTCTGTGTCAGATGATGGTACTGGCATGGATGAAGCTACAATGGAACGTTTACTTGAAAGAAAATCGGAGACTTCATCTGGCATTGGATTGCTTAATACAGATCTTCGCTTAAAACAGCATTTCGGTGAGGGACTTCAAATTAAAAGTAACACAAATCAAGGAACAACCATTTCGTTTGTTGTTCTTAAAAAGAAAGAAAAATCAAAGCAATTTAACCGTGGATTGATGGTGAAATAAGAATATTCAATAAAAACTGCATTCCCATTTGATAATGGGATGCAGTTTTTACCTTCTTCAGAATAATTTTGAAACGAAATTAAAGAAGTCTCCCAGCTATATAGGACTAGGGAAAGGAGTTCTTTGTGAATCGCAATATGCCGAGGCTATATTTTCAGGAGCTTGGACTATAGTTTTTTTATAAGTCTTCTACTGAAATACCGTTGATTGTAAAACCGTTAAGATTGCAATTTGTAATCTCTACATTTTCTAAATTGCAATTTGTTATTGTACTTCCTTTAAAAAAGCAGTTTTCAAACTTTAGAGGTCTTTGTTCTACCCCTGGTTGATGATTCGGATGACACTTAGGTGGCATCCCGATATTGTGAATGTATGCTCCTCCTAACTGGGCCCCACCAATTTCAAAGTCACTAAGGTCAGCATCATTTATTTTAAAATTACATAGTTTTGCATTTACAATCGAAGTTCCCGATAAATCGGCGTTTTCAAAATAAAGATCATTGCCGGATATATCAATAAATGTAGAACTTGTTATATTCGTTGACTTTATTTTTAACGCTTCTGGTACATTACTCATATTTTCTCCCCCCCTCTAAAGTATTTTTCTCACTGTAATACATTATTTTGTAAAAATGAGAATGATTCCATCTTCAAATAGCATTCTTTTATAAAAGGAAGGGACCTACCCTGATAAAATGATTGTCCCCCAATGAAAAAGAGTACATCATTATTAGGTAGATGCTTTTTGCTTCAGAGGTATTTTTCTAACATGATCTAAATAAATATTTCTATTCTAGGAAGACGAAAATCCATCCGGTTTCCGTCCGTAAAGAGCATAAGATACGCATATGACTGATCAAATTCCACATCATAAGATTGATCATTTGTATCAGGTTCTTGAATCATCAGTAAGTCTACGTTTAACAATGATGTATCCTAAACGAAGAGATTTCAGTGACTACATAGACGATATAATAATTTTTAAAGATGTCCCTTGGAGCATTTGGGTTTGTTCCAGAATCGTTTATATAGACCGCTCTAATTCGGTCATCTTATCTAGATGATTCTAAAAATAAATCAACATTTGCTTTTCTGCAACCTTTCTTAGTTCCACAATAAAGAACAGAT
>NZ_JBHZDH010000008.1:6513-131573 GCF_042755925.1 Lysinibacillus sp. NPDC059133
ACCGCTCTAATTCGGTCATCTTATCTAGATGATTCTAAAAATAAATCAACATTTGCTTTTCTGCAACCTTTCTTAGTTCCACAATAAAGAACAGATAACCCTAATTAGTTATCTGTCTTCTTCAAATTATTTTTTAAACGGATCTTCTGATTCATATAGAAAACCTTTCTCAAGATTTTCTTTTGTTTCAGCATTAACGGTTTTCTCTTTTGCTTCTGCTTGTTCACTAGCCGGAGCTTCGTCATGTGAAGAACAGGCAGTTAGTAAGAACGCAGCCATTGCGCCCATAAATAAGAATTTTTTCATTGCTATAACCTCCGCTATTGTTTAGTTACGTTTAGAGTGCGCAATTACACTTAGAATATAACGGAAATGACAATGATAAATTTTGTTTTTGTAACAAAAAATGAAAAATAATCATTAAACAATAAAAAGGGGATATAAGTGTGAAAAGAATTTTAAGTTTTATCACAATTTGTGGATTGGTATTAGTAGGTTGCTCACATAAAGAATCAAACAGCAAAATTCAACAGGATGATAGTTCGATACTTGTTGGGGAAGTTTTAGCCAAGGAAAATAAGTGGAAAGAAAGCGAGTATTTCACATCAGAAAATTTAAGCTTGATTGGTCAACCACAATTATTAGGATTTACGCATAGTAAAGAAGGGAAATTATTTGCTAGTAAACCTGGAAAATACGGCTGGCACTTTTGGGGAGAAAGCGTAAAAACAGGAGAATTCCTTAGTGTAAAGGGTACTCACCAATTAACGCATAATGAAATTGAATTGGTTACAGATGCTAAGTTACTTGGACCGAACAGTGGGGCAGATATCCATGCTCCGACTAATATGACTTTCCCAAAAAGCGGTATGTGGAAGCTGGATGCCTATATTGCTGGGAAGTTATTCGGTAGTATTTATGTAAAAGTGGAGAATTAAATCTTCAACAATTGAAAAATACCAGGCAATCTTCGAAAAGAGCCTGGTATTCTTCTTATTTACTAATGACAATAGACAGTTTTACTAGATGAAGAAATAGAATTAGATACTTATATAACTAGAAGTGGTGATGAAGCAATTATTAGTCCATTTCTTGATCCTACACTTGATACACAATATCCCCCTACGGATGGACCAATTAAACAAAAACTAAAGGACATTGGAGATAATCCTAAAAAAAAGAATCAATTAGTTTACGAATTCAGTTTTATGCTTAAAAATATAATTGGCTATAATAATAGCCAACATATTACCAAGGATATTTAATTAAGAAAAAAACAGCCATACTAGATGTAACATAACACCTAATCCGGCTATCTTATTATGTCAATTTATTAGAAATTTATATTCTACAATTATATTTCAACCTCTGTTTCAGACAAATTCAATGCTTTTCCGCCCACCTTTACCTCAATAATTTCTTTCGCTTGAGTGGTTAACGCTATAACTATTTCTGAAGGTTTTTTCATAGAGTAACCTTGCTCAACAGATATATTAATAACATGTTCAGGTTTGATTTTACCATATTTATATAGATAACATGAAAGGGCACCATTGGATGTACCAGTTGCAGATTCTTCTGGAATTCCATATAAAGGTGCCAAATTTCTACAGTGAGCATTTGAACCCTTTAGTGATTCAAGGGTAAAAATATGATAACCAATGGTATTATATTTACTGCTGATATTTGTTACTTTTTCAAAATCTGGCTTTATAGAATTTAATATATCTAAGTTTCTAATCGGTACAAGTATATCCCTAAGGCCAGTAGATACAATTTGCACTGGTAGATCCCCCAACATTTCATCTATAGTAATATTTAAGGAATCTGCAATTTCCTCCTTGTCTATTAATTCATAATAGCTTGGAGCATTTTGATCCATCATAATTGATAGGTCTTCCATTACTTCTACATTTAAAATTCCAGCCTTTGTTTCTTGAGAATATTTTCCTGGTTTAATATATCCTTGGCTTGAAAGTGTATAGAACGCTGCTATCGTTGCATGGCCACAAAGATCAACCTCTTCATTAGGTGTAAAGAATCTAACCTTGAAGTCAGCAAGGTCTGACTTCATGACAAAAGCAGTCTCACTAAAACCGATGATACCTGCTATTTTTTTCATGTCCTCATCTGATAGATAATCAGCGCTAAGTACCACTCCGGCAGGGTTCCCTCCCTCAATGGATTTTGCAAATGAATTTAATGTATAAACTTTTAACTTCATAATATGATCCCTCCAAATTGTATATCGATTTTATATTTGCACGATTGTCCCAACATTCATTTCTTCTGCTTTTGATACAATATATTTTGAAACTGCAAGATCCTGCAATGCTATGCCAGTACTATCAAAAATCGTAATTTCTTCATCACTTGTACGTCCTTTCGCATTTCCAAGTATGAATTGTCCGATTTCAGTCAAATTGTTTTTGCCTAATATACCAGCCCTTATAGCACTTTGTGTTTCTCCGACTGTCGATGCTTGTGTAATATCATCTACATATACAGAAGCTACCTCAAAGATCTTTTCATCTATTTCCTGTTTTCC
Source organism: Lysinibacillus sp. NPDC059133 (assembly GCF_042755925.1). NCBI lineage: Bacteria > Bacillati > Bacillota > Bacilli > Caryophanales > Bacillaceae > Lysinibacillus > Lysinibacillus sp. NPDC059133. The sequence continues at coordinate 9,062 of NZ_JBHZDH010000008.1, forward strand.
AGTCATGTCTGCCCCCACACAGCTGAAATGTATGCCTGGCTTAATCCACTCCTTAAAAATCAGTGGTTTTCGCGAAGGCGTTATCGTAATTACTGCATCGGTTTCTTCCAAAGCTTTCACTGGATTTTCTACAGCTACAAACTGAACTGACTCAATTCTTTGTTTCCAGCTCTTATTATAAGTATCGTTGATATCATTTATGATTTTATCTAGTTCCGTCTTTATTGAATACTGGAATTTTGATGCATTTTCATATTTTACGGGGTCATATATATATACCTTGTTGATTGTCTGAACTTGAGATAGAGTGGCTGCTATTTGAAAAATCGCCTGAACTCCTGTACCTACAATCATTAGTGTTTTTGAATCTTGTTTTGACAAGTGTTTCACGCCTATTGAACCTGCTGCTCCAGTACGCATTCCTGTCAAATAACTTGCATTGATCATTGCCTTAGGAAACCCATTCTTCAAATCAAATAACATAGTCAGCCCAGTTATAGCTGGAAGCCCTTGATTTTTATTATCACCAAACCATGAAACGAGTTTTAATCCAAACACATCTTCTTCATTAAGCATCCCTGATTTAATATCCATTTCTGCCCTACCCTCAAAAATCACCTCAGATACCATGGAGAATAGTCTCACCTGATTGTTGGCTTTAAGCGCATAGGCTTTTTCTACACATGCTACTGTATTCTTGATATCAAGAATGTTCTTAACATCATTATCACTTAGAATTCTTATTGGTACCATAGTTATCATTCTCCTTTAAAATTTTAATATCTGTTAATGTAATTGTATTTGAACAACAACAAAAAGTCTCCAACCATTCTTGGTTGTTATTTAACCAACCAAATGATATGGTAAAAGTACTATGATTTTGGAGGAATTTTATGTTGGATATCAACTGGAAACCTGATAGAAATAATCCTGATCGATTGAATATACAGATTGTTAACTTCATAAAAGATAAAATAGCAACTGGAGAATGGCCAGTTGGTTTCAAATTGCCAAGTCAGCGGACACTTTCTGAAATTTTCTGTGTAAACAGAAGTACCGTAGTATCTGCCCTTGAAGAGCTAGCAGCTGAAGGCCTTATTAGCGGTAATGCTGGTGGAGGTACAAAAGTAATAAACAATACATGGACATTAATGTCCATTAATCATTCATATAATTGGCTTCCCTATATATCTTCGGGATTACATCAAACAAATCAAAATATAATGCAGCAGATCAATCAGGCTGAATTCCAACCTGATATCATCCGAATGGGTTCCTGCGAACCTTCCCCTGAATTAATACCTAACAAAATGATTCAGGGCGTACTAAAAAAACTGTCTAAGTCTATGGCATCGCTGGGTTATGAAGAACCAAAAGGAAATATCCATCTAAGAAGAGAGGTATGCACATACCTTAAAACAATAGGAATAGAAGCTGATCCATCCTCAGTTTTGATTACCTCTGGTGTTTCGCAGGCACTGCAGCTTATTTCCCTTGGCCTTTTGCACACGAACTCAGTAGTATATGTTGAAAAGCCATCCTACCTATACTCTCTTAGAACCTTTCAATCGTTCGGAATGCAGCTTTCAGGAATTAAGCTGGATGAAGAAGGTATAGAAATAAAAGAATTGGTTGATCGACATAGGCGGAGAAAAGGAGCAATGCTTTTTACAATACCTACTTTTCAAAATCCTACCGGGAGTGTCATGTCACTTGAAAGAAGAAAAACGCTTGTTGATGCGTGTGATAGGGAACGTTTGCCTATTATCGAGGATGATGTATATAGGGAGCTTTGGTTTGATGAACAACCTCCACAGCCAATAAAGGCATTTGATAACAATGGACTTGTATTATATATTGGTGGAATATCGAAGAATTTAAGTCCTGGTCTCAGGATTGGATGGATTGTTGGATCAGAAAAAGTCATTGAAAGATTGGCAGATATAAAAATGCAAACTGATTATGGAACCAGCTCACTCTCCCAGAATGTAACCACAGAACTATTCTCTAGTGGTCTTTATTATCAGCATAACGATATAATGAGGAAAAATGTTAAGATCCGAAGAGATGTTGCTCTTGAAGCATTAAAGAAATATTTTACCGGCATCGGTACATGGAATATCCCTAGGGGCGGATATTTCATCTGGCTTAAGTTAAATGAAGGTATATCCATGTACCAGCTTTTTACTAAAGCCTTAAGTCGGAAAATACTTGTTCACCCTGGAGATTTGTATGAGTTTCACTCTAATCAATATTTAAGAATTTCTTATTCTTATGCATCCTTAAATGAAATTGACTATGGAATTAAAACTCTTTCAGAATTGGTAGCAGAACAAATTTTTAAAATTTCATTTAGAGATTTAAATATGGCAGATAATTATAAAAATGAGTATTGAATAACCACTGTATGAGATTCGAAAGCATCATCAACTCCTCTAGTTCCTGAAGTTTTGAATCATTAATCTATCTAATTTTCTAAAAAAACAATTGTCTTATAACTCAAATAACCTATGCGCAGAACCCGAACTTTAACACAAATATCCATAGTTCTGCGTATTTGTTCGGCCCCCTAAAGCAAACTTTCCCCAAAATAATTAGTCTGAGGGAACACAAAACCCACTTCAATTTTTACTCAAAAACCTCCTAAGCTTTAAAATGAGACTATTACTACCGAAAGATCTTAAAATGTTTGTTCAAAATGAAGAGGATGCTAATGAAGTAAAAAAAGTTGGCTTTTTCAATGTCGAAGTTTTACAAGAAGATACTTTTTTTGAAGGTATTCAACTAATCAAAACAAAAGGGGAGCATGGCAGGGGAGAAATTTTAAAATTAAATGGCCAAGCATGTGGTGTTGTCTTGAAACATCCAAGCGAAAAAAATTATATATCGCTGGAGATACTGTTTGGTATGAAGGAGTTCGAGAAGTGCTCGAAAAAAATCAACCAGAAATTATGATCGTTAATGGGGGAGACAATCAATTTTTAGAGGGAGGCTCTCTCATAATGGGGAAAGATGATATTTTTGAATTATCCAAAGCCGCTCGAAACGCAAAAATTATCGTGAGTCATATGGAAGCTATCAATCATTGGACATTATCAAGAGAGGAATTAAGAAACTTTATCAATGAAAGAGGAATTGCTGCACATGTATTCGTGCCGGAAGATGGAGAAGAATACACATTTTAACTTCTTTCAGCAAATGTTTTCGTAGCGAAAGTGAAACGTCAGCTACAAATGTTTTCGTAGCGAAAGTGAAACGTCAGCTACAGAAGTCTCCCTCCGCTATATGTGGTGAGATGAATGCAGATTTAAACTACTTTTCAGCGGGTTTCCAAACACCCGCTGAAATAGAGGAACTTAGTCTAAGAACCCATGTCCTGTGGCAATTTATCTGTGCGAAAGCGAAGCGTCAACAACACGGTTTTATCTGTGCGAAAGCGAAGCGTCAGCAACAACAACAACAACAACACTCGGATGTCACGGGATTTGAAAGGAGTTCTTAGGGGATGCTAGCCTAAAATCATCGCATCCATGCGATAACGGCTAACTGACCTGCATCGTGCAGGCTTAATTGATTAAACTGAGAATGTGATTTGGGTGTACAAACAGATAATCATTATTAGTTATCTGTTTTACTTGTTTATTTAGTTATTAATTTCTAAGCGCATAGTACGGCTCGTTTCTTTATATCCAAGTCTTTTATACAAGGTAAAAGCGCCATTATTTTCTGCTAAGACGCTTAACTCCAAATAATCTAGTTTACGTTCTGCTGCCCATTCTTTTGCCACTTGTAGTAAAAGTGAACCAATGCCCTTGCTTTGGTATTGTCCTCCAACAATTACATCCATTACATATGCATAACTATGCTGGACGATACAAGAATACGGAGGAGTAGCTAATTCTTGAATTAGTAAAAAGCCTGCAATCCTGTTATCTATTTCAGCAACTATAATATCTGATTTTTCTTCCAAAATTGTGTTTTTAAGAAACTCCACATCCTGTTTTGCAGGCGCTATGTAATTTGGTTGTAGTTTTGACATCTCTAAAAACAGTTCTGCATATAATATTTCTATTTGTGGGATCTCATTTATTGTTGCAATTTTTATATTCATGTTCTACCTCCATTTGGATTTTATTTTATTTTTATTCTACTATATTCTGAGATTTTTGGAAATAATCAGCGGATTGGATAAAAAACTCATATAGTTAACACAGTATAAACCGCATAGGATTTCCAATACTAAAGCTGTTTTTAAAAATAGTCAGTATGAGAAAGGAGGCGTTCTTCAGTGAGATTTTTAGCATGGGGAATTATTGGCGGAGCTGCAATTTTTAGTGTGCTGAAACGTTTTGGGATGATAAATTCAAACAATGCACAACAAATGACACCGTCCTCTCAGCAAGGCACGACACCAGTACAATTAGTTGCAAACAGTAATCCACTTACCGCAAATACACCAAAACAGTAAATAGAATAAGCAACATCAAGCCTATAGACTTTTGCTTTGCCAATGGTCTATAAGCTTGTACATAAAAAACTGGATAGAGGCAATAAGAAAATATTATATTATTCTTTACCAGGAGTGTTGATTAGGAAAAAATAGGTTTATTATTGAGCGATAAAAGGATTTTTTGTTGATATTTTGCTAATATAATCTCATTGTAACTGATTGTAGCGTAGGGCTCCTGTCGCTTTGCTTTCGTCGCAGAGCAAAGCTTACCGCGGGAAAGCGAGTAGCCGTAGCGGAACTTCGAATTAATTTAAATGTATAAAAATGGTTAATAAATACATCTGATTCTTTACTGAATTAGCAATTTTACATTAAAACATCTCGACACTCCATTTCACAAATATTTGGAAGGAGAAATTTTTGAAGATCATAGAGAGGATATTGAATGCTATATTGCTGAGTTTAATGGAGAAGAAGCAGGGATTGTTAGCTTCAGTCATGAGAAGTGGCATAATGTGTTAAGAATTAATGATATTCATATTGATCAATCTCGTCAACATAAAGGGATTGGTAGTAAACTCATGGCTTTGGTCAAAAAGCGAGCAGCAGAAATAGGAGTGAGGGCGATTGTATTAGAAACACAAACTTCTAATTTACCTGCTATACAATTTTACCGAAAGCATGGATTTCATCTTATTGGATGTGACCTAATAAGTTACTCCAATAAAGATATTGAAAAAAGGGAAGTAAGAGTTGAGATGGGACTTGTTCTTGAAACATAATTATCGAAAAAAAGGGTGTATACTGTGGCTAGCTGAAGATATGTTAAAAGATGAAGGAATAGAAGTTGCGAATGATTATTTTGATTTTGAAAAAGGGAGAGCACGTTTTTAATCGTGTTCTCCCTAAGAAACTATTTATTTACTTTGAGTTTGAAGCGCTAATTTAACGCCTAACCCTATATAAACGAAACCAACAGCCTTTTCAAGCCAACGCGAACCATTGTTTGTTGTTTTCGTAAAGATTTTTTCACCAATAAAGCTTGTAATAATCGCTAACAAAATAGTATACAAAGCGCTCATCACAACAAAAGTAATGCCTAAAATTAATAATTGTACAGTGATGGATTGGCCATTATGTTGAACAAACTGTGGTAAAAATGCTAAGAAAAATAATGCCGTTTTTGGATTTAAAATTTCCGCTAAAAAACCTTGTCGGAACGAAGTACTTGCTGGACTTTGTTCAACAGTAGGTTTTTCAATTTTTTGTGGCTTTGTTAGTAGCATTTGAATACCTAAATAAACAAGATAGGCAACACCAATATATTTCACTACTTCAAACGCAGTGGCAGATTTCATTAAAATTGCGGATAACCCTAAGACAGCTGCTGACGTATGGACTAAATCACCTAGCCCAATTCCTAGTGCCGTGAAAATACCGTTTTTTTTACCACCCTTGAGCGTTTGCGTAATGGTAATGATCACCGCAGGACCTGGAATTAAAAATAAAAGAAAAACTATTGCAATAAAAGATAACATGATTACCCATCCTATTCTAATAAACTAAACATTCAAGTAAGATAATAATAAAATTGACTAAATGAATGTAAAAAATATTATATGCTATCTTCTATGTACCTGTCGATAATGAAATACTGAAAAAAAGCGAAAACAATTATTTATAAAAATCAGAAAATATTTTGGCGATATTTTCATAATATTGTACATTATTGAAATATAGTCAAAGAGTTGTGGTGAATATAAAAAGATGGGATATATCTTTTGCCATTCATATTACTTTGCTCTCATTGCTTAATTACTGAAGATTTATGCTGTTTAAAAGTCACATCTAAAGGGATGTGACTTTTATTTTTTAAACACAAAAATAGTACCAACTACTAATATTTAATGTTAGAATTAGGTAATAAAAATATTGGAGGTTTTTTTGATGCTAGATATTCAACAAATACAAGAAGTTTTAAGACATCGTTATCCGTTTCTATTAGTGGATAGAGTATTAGAATTAGAAGAGGGGAAGAGAGCAGTAGCCATTAAAAATGTAACGATAAATGAAGAGTTTTTTAATGGACATTTTCCTAATTATCCAGTAATGCCGGGTGTATTAATTGTTGAAGCATTAGCCCAAGTAAGTGCCATTATTATGCTTACAAAAGAAGGGAATCAAGGAAGACTTGGATTACTGGCAGGTATTGATAATTGTCGCTTTAAAAAACAAGTGAAACCTGGTGATCAACTGCGTCTAGAAGTGGAAATTACACGTCTAAAAGGTGCCATTGGTAAAGGGCGGGGAGTCGCAACAGTTGACGGAGAAATAGCATGTGAGACGGAGCTTATTTTTGCATTCGGAAGCTAAGCCCATTCGATTTTAGAGTACTGCAATATACCATTGCAGTACTTTTGTTCTGTATTTAAAGGTATCTTGGAATATTTGTTGAATATACATAATTAATGGATTGTTTTGAGTGGAGGTGTTTATATGAACTATTCCTTAATTCTTTATATAGCACTTGTATCATGCAACTAACCATTCTTACAAACATTACATTATTAAATGGTGAATGGAATGGCATAACAATGTGGCTATGTACAAGTATATTTATTTTCTCAACAGCAGTTTTCATCTCAAGTAGATCAAATATCAGAAGTTCTAATAAAGATAATCCTAAATAAAATAAGACAAAAGAGTTGATCATCACAAAATCAGCTCTTTTTTTGCTCAATTTTCGAAATGTACATGTGTTTTGATTCATTTAGTTACTGTATGAGAACTTTATGAAGGGGAGATTTTATATGTCGGAAAACACACCATTTATTAAAGATGTTCCTGATGAAGATGTGAAATTTTCTGTTATCATACCTGCTCATAATGAAGAAAAATATATTGGTGGGTGTTTAGAGTCAATTGCAAAGTCTGCACAACCTTATAAAGATCAAGTAGAAGTTATCGTTGTGCTCAATCGTTGTACGGATAAAACGAAAGAAATTGCACAATCCTACAATTGCGTGACATTGGAAAATAACGATAAAAATTTACCTAAAATTCGAAATGCTGGAGCTGCGTTAGCAAAAGGCGAAATTCTGATTACAATTGATGCTGATACTCGAATGACAGAACACTTGCTATCAGAAGTTGAAAAGCACCTAGCATCAAATCAATACATCGGAGGAGGCGTGAACGGCAATTTTGAAAGAATGTCTTTAGGTATAGTAGTTTCTAGCATGCTACTAATTGTTCCTTTATTGTTCAAGTACGGTTTTATCTCTGTAGGGATCTTTTGGTGCTATAAAAAAGACTTTCAGGCAATAAAAGGTTTTAACGAATATATGCTAATGGAAGAAGATGCTGATTTTGCTAAGCGATTAAAAAAATGGGGCAAGAAGAACGGTAAAAAATACGGAACGATTAAAAATGGAATGATTACTTCGTGTAGACGTTTTGACCATTATGGAGACTGGTTGTTACTGAAACGTCCAGATATAATTTTTGCTTATCTCAAAGGTACGAATAAAAAGGCAGCTAATGAAGCCTACTATGATGATCAAGCAAGGTAATGTTCGAATAGCTCGTATTTCAGCTTGAGCATAATGGAGACCACTTCGCTGTAAAAAAAGTGGTTTTTTATGCGCAATTCTTTTGATTTTCTAGAATGTTTTTCGTAGATACTAAACTTACAATAAAATTTTGTCGAAAATAACATACAACCTTTCAGTCCCTTCATATAATTTAAGTAGCTGAAAGATTTGGGTGACTATGTTTAACTTATTTCAGCAGGTGTCTAAATACCCGCTGAAATAGAGGAGCTCAGTCTAAGAACGCTACGTCCTGTGGCAACGACTGAGTGACCAACATCACGTTGGCCCAAAGCCTCCGGAGGATGTCTCGGAATCGGAAAGGAATTCTTTGTGCAAAGCCGAATCCGGACGCAATTATGCCGAGGTCATAATTGATCTATAAACAAGTTTTCTATTCTAAATAAGGTCATTAAATCTGGCAAACCAGTATGAGAGGATGAGGGGGTTGAAGCATCCCGGCACAAATGTTTTTGAAAATAAAGAGGAACTATTCATACCTGAAAAAGCATTAGATAAAGATTTTTGTGATCGATTAGTGACGAAAATTCACAAAAATATACTAAATGAAAATATAGCAAACGATGTTTATATGTCATATTTCGTGATTTTTGATCAACAATATGAATTGAAAGAAATTCGATATTTACTAGATGTTTTGAAATTACAAGCAAATGAAATTATTAGATCAAAGCCGATGTTTATTACATTATGTGGTGTGCTATTATCGTTGATTACAATCATCGCCTCTGCTATTAATACAAAGCTGATGATTGGAATCTCATTTGTCCAAATAGTTGCTCTCGCAGTTTTAAGTTTTAATGTAGCTGTATTGTTTATTTCCTATAAAATAGAAAAAGAATATAAAAAAATATACGAAGTCATTAAATTAATTGACTATTACTTAAGTTTTTATAAGTAGGGGTGGGAACTATGCAAAATATTATTGATCAATTAAATTTATGGATAAATAAGGTGCCAGAAGAGTTTCATCAAATGTCTGAATCAGAGATTTCACAACGTTCAGTGCCTCAAAAGTGGTCGAAAAAAGAGGTATTAGGCCATTTATGCGACTCTGCCATTAATAATCTAGAAAGGTTCGTTAAAATACAATACGAGAAGGAACCCTTTGTACTAACTCCGTATGATCAAGTTCGGTGGGTAAAAATCCAAGGGTATCAAGAGTTACCAATTGATGAAATATTGAATTTATGGGTGAGCTTAAATAAAAAAATCCTAAATGTTATTAAAAATATCCCCAATGAAAAGCTAACCCTTCAATGTGATATCAGAAGTAATGAACTCAAGACCCTACAGTGGCTTATCCAAGACTATCTGGAACATATGGAACATCATTTGAAAAAACAGATTTTAATAAAGAATGAACAATTTTTGAATAGTAAGTAACATGAGTCGCTAATCAATTGGCGACAAAATGTATCTAACAATCCCTGGAAGGACAACCTCTAACTTCAATCTGTTTTCGCTTCAGAGAATACACGGCAACAAAAAATTAAAAAAGAGCATTTTTTTTAGCATTTCTCAAATAATAAGACTAAATATTTATTTGAGGAAGTGAAGACTTGAAAAAATTCTTGTTGTTATTACCTATTTGCCTATTAACTGTCTCCTTTTTTTATGTAAAAGTCGGCGCAGAAAAATATGAACATAAAGGGAGAAAGTATTATGAAGAAGCAGGACAAATTGTTTGGGAAATTAATACAGATGAAAAAATTATTGCCCTTACCTTTGATGATGGGCCGCATCGAAAGTACACATCTCAGATTTTAGATGTGTTAGCCAAATACAATGCGAAAGCAACTTTTTTTATTGTCGGTCAAAATGCAGAAAAAAATCCTGAGGTTGTAGCAAGAATGTATAAGGAAGGTCATGAACTAGCCAACCATACATTTACCCACCCCTTAAGAACGAATGTCCCGAACTTACTTAAGGAGATAAAGAAAACGAATGAAACCATTCATAACATCACAGGAGTTACTCCTACTTTATTCCGTCCTGTTGAAGGGCAGTATTCAGATGCAATGATTGAAGCGATTGCTAAAGAAGGATATAAAGTTGTTATGTGGTCATGGCATCTAGATACTTTAGACTGGAAAAGTCCAGGGACAAATAGAATTGTGAATACTGTATTAAAAGGTGTTAAAGAAGGTAATATCGTTCTTTTTCATGATGGAGGCGGAAATCGTCATCAAACTGTGAAAGCAATGGGAAAAATATTAGATGAACTTGAAAAGCAAGGATATCGATTTGTCACAGTTTCTGAATTACTCGACGTGCAGCGTAAAAAAGGCAAAATCAAATAAGTATCCGTACTGTTTAAACTTCAACTAAAATGTGTCACTTTATTATTCTTTTTATGTGCTGTAACTCAGAAATTAAATAATCAATTTGTTAAAAAATAATCAATTATTTTCCATGTGAAGATCAGGCTAATATATAAATAGCCTGATTTTTTTATTTTCTAATCATTTGGAGCTGTTTGTTTAAGTTTTAGTACTTTCAAAGGGATTTAAACATTACTCAAAAAAGGGTTCGATACAAAAAGAAAGATTACATTTGCTTAAAACATGTGCCATGATATAAGTTGAGTGGAGGCTGGGCGACTCTTTGGGAACTAGCTATGCTCAGGATCAAAAAAGGTGAAATGACACCGTAATCAATAGGGGGGATTGGCGTTGGGTAATGTTGAATTAATAGAATTTAATGATGAACTTTTAGAGGGAATTGGGAGCTACTGTCTTAGAAGCAAGAAGAAATCAAATGGATATTTAAATAAGAATAATTGGCTGAATAATAGATTTGAAGAAGGCTTGAAATATGTGCAAGTAATCGACAATAAAAAACAAGTCGGGTTTATTGAATATACAGAAGCAGAAAATTCCTCAAGAGTGGTTCATGCTGATGGTTATTTAGTCATTCATTGTTTATGGGTAAATGAAGTTGGAAAAGGATACGGTACTCTATTAATTAATAAATGTTTAGAAGATGCAAAAAAACTTGCAAAAAAGGTGTTGTTGTTATTACGAATTCAACAACGTCTTGGGCGCCAAGTAAAGAAATATTATTTTTGAAAAACGATTTTCAACTTATTGATACGGCACCATATGATTTTGAATTACTTGTCTACCCTTTGAGCAGCGGAGCCGAACAACCATATTTTCCGAATGATTGGGAGGATCGATTAAAAAATTTTAACAACCTGACGATTTTACGTTCATTCCAATGTCCATATGTCGAAATTGCAACAGAAAATATTATAGCCGGTGCCAATACATTGAATATACCAGTGGAACTTATTGATCTCAAAGATAGAGAAGCGTTGATGGAACTGGCGCCAACCCCGAACGGTATTTTTTCTGTCATTTATAAGGGACAGCTTCTTACTTTTCATAGGCTAACAATACATTCAGTGATAAAAAAATTAAGAGAACTTACGCAATAACAACAGCGCAAATGATATTATAAATGCATAAGAGTACAGGTAATTTCTAATATTCTATGAGGATTTTAGTTGACTGCTTCGAGGAAACGAGTAAAATAAAAAAGCAGTACCATTATATACCTATAACTTAGCAGATAACTGAGGTGTCTTTAAGAGTACTTCTGAGGCACCTTTTTTATAAAGTCTACAGTAATATCACATACATAAAAAAAGAGCTTATAAAATAGTGATTAGACATGCTGGATTTTATGAAGATTGTTGTAGGACAAGATTTGTCATGAAATTTTGACAGTCTTTTTCTTTTCGTCTTCCCTATAACCTGTTAAGATGGTAATAGTGTGACAACAAGTTAGTGTATATGAGAGTGGTGACAATCAAGATGGATGAACAGAAAAAAGATAGTGTAGAACAGCAGCCAGAACAAACACCCCCCGCTGAAATAAAACCAGCAGTACGATTTGTACAAATGAAACCGTTTAAATTTATCATGCTGATGTTCTTTACAATCCTTATTACTGCAGGCTTAACGATATTTGCGTTAACATTCGGTGAAAAGAAAGTAGTTGAAGTGAAAGTACCGAGTGGGCGTGCAGAATTTACAAAATTATACGAAGCCTATGATTTACTTAAAAACAAGTATTACAAAGATATCGACGATGTAAAAGTGGTCGACGGCGCTATTAACGGCATGTTCGACGCATTAGATGATCCGTATTCTGATTTTATGGCGAAGGACGAAGCAGAACAATTCCAGTCTGGATTGTCTTCTAGTTTCCAAGGAATTGGTGCGGAAATTCAAGAGCGTAACGGCGCTATTACAGTTGTGTCACCTATTAAAAATTCACCTGCTGAAAAGGCTGGGCTATTACCGCAAGATATTATCTTAACTGTTGATGGAAAAAGCATTCATGGGTTAAGTGCATCTGAAGCGGTAGCGCGTATTCGTGGTGAAAAAGGAACGCCTGTAAAATTAACCGTGAAACGAGGAACTAATGCTGAGCCTATTAATATGACGATTGTCCGTGACGAAATCCCGGTTGAAACGGTTTACGGTGAAATGCTTGAAGGGGATATTGCCCATATTCAAATAACGTCATTTAGTGAAAATACAGCAAAAGAATTTGAGAAGATTATTGCAGATTATGAAGGTAAAGCTAAAGGCATCGTTTTAGACTTACGTCAAAATCCTGGCGGCTACCTAGATGCGGCAGTAGAGATTTCAAATTTATTCGTTCCAGAAGGTAAAGCGATTGTACAAGTGCAAGAAAAAGACGAGGAGCCAAAAATTACAACAGCTGTTGCTGGTAAAAAATATAATGTTCCGGTGACAGTACTTGTCGATAGCGGCAGTGCTTCTGCTTCTGAAATATTAGCTGGTGCATTAAAAGAATCTGTTGGTGCTAAAATTGTTGGAGAAACATCGTTTGGTAAAGGCACAGTGCAAAGTGTCGCACCATTAAAAGATGGCTCTAACCTTAAATACACAACAGGTAAATGGTTAACACCAAATGGTAACTGGATTAACGAAAAAGGCATTGCTCCAGATGTTAAAGTGTCATACCCACCTTATGCATCATTACCGTACTTAGATCCAGCTATGGAAATGAAAATGGGCGTGCAATCTAATTCTGTAAAAGCAGCACAAGAGATGTTAGAAGTTCTAGGATATGAGCCTGGAAATGCAGACGGTATTTTTGAACAAAATACAGAACGTGCAGTGAAAAAACTGCAAGCTGCAAATGGTTTTGAAGAAACTGGTGTTTTAACTGGCGATACAACGTATGCTTTAATGGATGCATTACGTGCTAAAATAAAAGCAGATGATCCTCAATTGTTAAAAGCAAAAGAACTGCTAATTGATACACCAGCAAAAACTGAGTAAACTACAAACTAACAAAGTAGCTGTCGCAGTAGGCGTCTCTAATGGCCTCCTGCGACAGCTTTTTTTATAGGAGGTAAAAATGGTGAAGGACGTATATTTATTTAGTGGTTTTTTAGGTAGTGGAAAAACATCCATGCTAACGGATGTTATTCGACAACTAAAGGAAAAAAATTTAAAGCCCGCTGTCATTATGAATGAGCTTGGAAAACTACCATTTGACTCACAGGCTGTGGAAAAGGATATTCCGTTAAAGGAAATGCTAGAGGGCTGTATTTGCTGCTCCGGCGCCGAAAAAACAGAGGCGCAAATTCAATCTCTTCTATTAGATAGTGACTTTGATGTCCTCATTATTGAAACAACAGGTGCTGCACATCCTGTGGAAGCATTAGACGCTGTTTACTCACCGTTATTTGCAGAAAAGTTAAATGTTAAAGGGATAGTCACGGTTGCCGATTCAAAGCTGTGGCTGAACCGAGAAACATTAACTCCGCAAGTGCGCTCTTTATTTATGGAACAAATCCGTCACGCACATTTATTACTGGCCAATAAAACGGATTTGCTAACAGAAGCAGAGCAGGCACAGGTTGTTTATGAGCTACAAGGCTTTAATCCTCATGCCTTTATTTTGCAAACTACAAATGGGCGTGTGCCGTTACGATTATTAGAAGATTTAAAGGCAACTGTACAGGTGAATAAACAAGATATTGTGAAAGCGCCGATAGCATCGATGCATCTGGGCTCGCGATTAGTTGAATTTAAAGATGTTAGCTTTACACAAGAGCAATTTGAGGATTGGGTACGTACATTGCCTGAAACTGTGTATCGAATGAAAGGTTACGTGCCAATTGAAGGTGTAAAAAATCCTATGTTGTTTCAATATGCATATGGCATGGTCCAATGGCTTCCAGAGTACGTAAAAATGCCCGCAAAACTCGTGATCATTGGTGAAGATGTAAGTAGATTAAACGTCATTGGTATTGAGTAAACGCTTAGGCTTGTTAAAATAGAAAAATCCTAAAGCTGCTAAATTCTACTTGTCAGACGAAAGATTTGTTCGTATCGTCTTTCTCAAAGTAGAAATTTTGGCAGTTTTTTTGTGTGAGTGCGCGCAGAAATCTATTTGAATCTTGAAAATATTTAATAGCTTTTAAGAGATGTCAACCCTCTTTAAAACGTAAGTATTTCATAGGTTGGTGAAACCTGCTAATAATCAATGCCAATGACCCTCTATTTAACGCGAATCTATTTCTCGGATGGTGTTGCTAGAAGATGCTGGTAAGAAATTTATTAAAATCGTACTTTACGATTGTTTGCAGAGAAGGAGGAATTGCAAAAATGAAAAAAACACTAACTGCAATTTGTGCAACATTTTTATTAGCAGCTCCAATTCAAATGGCTTCCGCTGCAGAAAATACTACAGAGGGGAACACAACTACAGACTGTAATAAAGTTTATTCTTATAAATGGTCAAACCAGTGGTCAAATCATAAGTGGCATGTAAATCTACCACAAACACAAGCACCATCAAAAGAAGTACAAGTACCAGAAAATAATCAAACATCAAATAATAATACACAAGCAACAACAAATAACAATACACAAACAACTCAAAAAGATAATACAGCTACTAAACCAGCTCAATCTACACCATCAACAACTACTTCAGATGTGAATGCTTTTGAACAAGAAGTTGTAAAATTAACGAATGCTGAACGTACAAAAGCTGGTTTAGCACCATTTAAAACAGATGATAAATTGATGGCAGCTGCACGTGAAAAATCACAAGATATGCAATCTAAAAACTATTTTTCACATACTAGCCCAACATTCGGTTCACCATTTGATCGTATGAAAGCTTTAGGTATTACGTATAAGAGTGCAGGTGAAAATATTGCACAAGGTCAACGTACACCTCAAGAAGTAGTACAAGGTTGGATGAATTCACCAGGTCACCGTGCGAATATTTTAAATGAGAAATTTACGCATCTTGGTGTTGGCTATGTGAAATCAGGTAACTACTGGACTCAACAATTTATCCAAAAATAATTGTATAAATTGAATAGCTACATTGAATAATAGGGTGTCCACTAAGTCGTTAAAGGCTCAGTGGACATTTTTTTAATGCAAAAATGCGAACTAGAAATGTTTATAGTTTAAAATTCATGGTGTTAAAATGTGAAACAAAGGTACCATAATAAATAAAGGTTGGCTCTTTGGCAAAACGAGGGGTTGATTTCCGTTCCAGCTAGGTGCTTTCCTGGGGGCGTCCGATGAGCCGCTTCGCTTGCGCTGCAGGGTCTCGGGCCAACACGATGTTGGTCACGAAGGCGTTATCACAGGATGTGATGGTTTTAGCCTTCGTTCCTCTATCGCTAATCCCCAAGGAGTCGCCTAGCCTCCACTCCAATCAACTTAATCGCATAACATACGTTTTAACAAAATGTCATCCATAATTTTCAGTGATGGAACAAAATTTATTGGAAATTTCAGCCATCTCCATAACGTGGGGTGATTTCCGTTCCGATTGGGCGCTTTCCTGGGGGAGCTGGGGCAACAAGTGTTTTCTGTGCGAAAGCGTAGTGTTAACGTAGCGGCAGCAACAAGTGTTTTCTGTGCGAAAGCGTAGTGCAATGGATTGAAAGTTAGGAGAAAGAGGATTTTATAATACATAGAATAGGGAATATGGATGGCTCTCATAAGTTTTTTACTTCTATAATAAAAAAAGCAAACTAGAAATCTAGTTTGCTATTGTTGTTTTAGCGATATTTGTAGATTTTTTTTGAACGAGTAATAAACGTATTAATAAAGTAATCGCTCCTGTTGTCAGACCTGCGACTAGTCCAATCCAGTAGCCAAACGGTCCGAAGTCTGTATGAGTTGCCAGTACATATCCTACAGGCAAGCCGATCACCCAATAAGAAATGATGGCCATAATAAAGGTCACTGTAACATCCTTGTACCCTCTTAAAGCTCCTTGTACAGGCGCTTGGATAGCGTCAGATAGCTGGAAAATGGCTGCGAATATTAAAAAATGAACGGCGTATTCTAGCACTTTTCCATCAGTTGTATACATATTTGCAACGGGCTCACGAAGGATAAAAAGGATACAAGCTGAAATAAAGCTAAATAAAATCGCGGTCCCGACACACAAATAGCTATAAAGTCTAGCATCGTGCATACGGCCAGCACCTATTTCAAAACCTACTAATATCGTTACGCCCATCGAAATACTAAGCGGTACCATATATAACAAGCTCTTATAGTTTATAAAAGTGTATTAAATTCACATCAATGGGTGTGTTATCGTAGATTGTATTCCTTGATATACTTAAGCACAGTCTTTTCACTCATTGAAAGTTCATTAGCAATTTTTCGAGCTCCGAGATCAGGCTGTGTAGCCAAGATTTTACTAATCTCTTTAACAAGCATTTCCTTGCGTTCTAAGCTTCCTTTTCCAAGTTGAAGGTTTTTATATGGACCGAACGTATCTTCGTCTTTTCGAAGCGTGTGAGCCGTGTGAGGGGATAATTTAACTAACTCAGTGAAAGAAATAATTCGACATTGGCTGTTAATAAGTTTTTGAGTATGGTTATATCTCTCACGCTGCGCTTCAAGTTTTTCAGCTTCTTGTATCGCATTTGGAGGATCCAATTTAATTGGCACGTCCCATGGAATACCTTCTGGTCTGATCCGTAATCGTATTCTCAGGGTTTCTGTTGCATCTTCGTATACAGCTTTTTCAAACATGTTATCTAATAGTTCTTGAAAATCCTCCTCTTCGTAATATCCTAAGCTTTTTGCACCAAAAGCCATAGAACCATGTATTACTTCTGCGTAATTAACCATTGAATCAAAAGAGTATTGATTTTTTCTTATAAGATTAATTTTTTTAATATTCACCTCGTATAAGTCTTTTAGTTCAGTAGTTTCTTTTTCAATTTCCTGTTTATTTTTATCAAGCACTTCTTCAGACCATTTACCACTTAAGTACAGACCGAGTAGTTTGTCCAGTTTTTCATGGTTGTCCTTAATGTTCTGTTCAATCTTTTTTGTTTCAAACTCTAGTTGTTTTAGTTTTTCATCATCTTCAAATTCTAAATCGAAATAACTTTTTACAGATTCTTCACCCGTCAGATATTCCTCAGCAAAAGTTAGCAAGGGCTCCTTTATTCTGTCAGTATTAACGCTTGGCAAACTAGGGCAGGGGGTTACATACTCATTAGAATGACGTAAATAGTGTTTGTACTCACCATCTACGTAACTACCTTTTCGGATACTTAAGATGTTTCCGCAATCAGCGCAACGTATCTCGATAGATTTAAGAAAATGATGTTCTCCAGAGCCTATCTTTGTATGACGTTGATTTAACCTTTCTTGTATCCGATCAAAAGTTTCTTTTGACCGAAGAGGGGGATAAACATTATCCTCAATAATAGTCTCACCATTGGCAAAAGCTTTCCGTAATTGACCATGGTAGGCTGGGTTTCTTAATTTATTTCGAACCTGTACAGCAGTCCATTTTTTATTCTTAGCTGTTTTACTAATACTGTTCAAGTGGGTGGCTATTTTTTGTAAACCCATTTTTTCATCGAGATAGAGTCGGTCTATTAGGGGGATAACCCATTCACGATCAGGATTAATTGATAATGTCTTGGTTTGAGAATCATAGTCATATTCTTCAGGTTGTTTACCCCACACATTACCTTCACGTGTATATTGTCTTTTTCCTCGATTCATTTTTCCAAGTAACTCTCGTCTTGATCTCTGAGCTAACAAGTTTTTAAGATCAGAGAAAAATTCATCATCGGCATTTGATAAATCTGACATTCGTCCAGGTTCTGCAATCTTTACGTTATTTTCACGTAATACATCTTTTAAGTATTCCCATTTCAACGTATCTAAGCGAGAGAGGCGGTCCTGCTCAATACAAAGGACAACATCTACTTGTCCTTTTTCCACACAGTCTAAAAGAGCAGAGAGACCATCTTTATCGAGCTTAGTTCCACTATCAACATCTTTGAAAATGTCAAGTATTTCCCATCCTTGCTGGTTAGCATATCGAGTTAATTCTACTGTTTGGGCACTTAAACTGTATCGGTCTTCTTGTAATTTAGTAGATACGCGTATGTAAATAGCTACTCTTAATACTTTAGACACCTTCAAATCCTTTAGGGACAAGGTTTTCACTTCCTTTTATGGGATAAACTAATATTTTTGAGAATATGAATGAATTTCTACTTTACAAACATTTACTTATCATGGTAGCATAAGGATACAGAATAACAAGAACAAACGTTCTATTTTTTCTTCAGTTGACGAAGAGCGAGAATGAAGGCTTTAGCTTCTTCAATCTCATCTTGGGTTGCAAATTCTCCATCACCAAGGTCTATTGAATCTTTTGATTTATCAACAAAAATATTTGAGGGAACTTCTCTAATATCAGTAACTAACTCGTACTCCTTAGTAGAGTAATCGTTTTTATCTCTCGCATGAGCAATCATATTTCTCTCTGTTCGAAGAGATGCCGGAGCCTCGTCACCTAAGATAGTAACTGTTTCAAGAACTGTGGCTTCACGAAGTGATATTAAATGATTTATATTTTCGTCATAAACAGCTGCAAGCTTTTCTAAAGATTCCACAGTAGGGATTCTTAGAGCGCGTTCATAATAACTAATAACTTGTGACGTTAATTTAGAACGATTCGCTACTTCTGCTAGTGTTAACTTATGTTTCAGTCTCAAATGTTTTAAATGCATCCCAAGAATAGGACTCATCTGTTTTCTTACTTCTTTCACTATGTCAGTTTGCTTTTCTGTAACTACTAGATCTTCTGTAATGTTTTTATCTTTTTTATTCACAAAAAACACCTTCTTTAAATTATTTTAGGAAAAATAGAAATTATTTCTTGATTTTAAACCGCTGGTTATGTATTATGAGAATATGCTAGATTGAAAACACTCAACCGTAATGTAAAACAAATTGTTTTATAAACGGAAGGTAGTTGATGTCTGGTATAAAAGTTAGTAGATTTATAAACCTCTGGTTATCTAATCTATATTTAATCCATTTTTTAAAACCGGCGGTTACTAATTGTTTGAAAAGAAAGGAGGTTAAGAAACCCCATGCAAAATAAAGATTTGATTCGAATGTATGCTTATCTACCAGTGAAGCTTAGTCAACTCTCTAAAGAGAACCCTAATGCCGCAATCAATTTGTTACAAGACTGGGGAGAAGGAAGAAAGACTATTCGTAAACTCTGGAAAGAAATAAATGATTTACTTGATGCGCCAACATCTAGTGAATCAGCATAAACAATAGTCAATAAACAACAAAAATAATGACTATAAAATACTTTACTAATTGTTTACATTCTAACAGATTTTAGTACTCTTTTTCAAGTGGAATTATGTATTTCTTTATATAAAATTTAGGTTTTTTAGGATTTATTTCATTTTTATTCCATAATTAAACCGAAAGCAAGGTGTCCAAATGACAAAATATGCTCAATTCATGACAAAAGCATTAACTGCTCGAGAAATTAATTCCGTTACGCAACAAATGCAGACACTAAGACGACAAAAACGATATCAAGAAGCAGTTGCAATAATGTTGAGACAAACACGGACAGAGAAACATAGATTTCGAAATGATAATACCAAACTTGTAGGTAACTAAATAGAATGCGAGATTCTGTTCTCGCTTTGGTAACTTTAAAAGTGGTTGTTAGATATCTAAAAATAAACCATGTTTATGTATTTTGTTAAATAAATTTAGAGTTTTCAAAGCGATGCCAGACATCGCAGGGCTATCAATAGCTCGCAGGGGAATGGACTAGAAATACCTTGCTACTATTTAAAACTAAGGAGGAAACATTTCATGAAATCAACAGGTATGACAAGAAAAGTAGACGAGCTAGGACGTGTTACTTTGCCAAAAGAGATTAGAGATAATCTTGGAATTAAGGAAAGAGATCCACTAGAAATCTTCATTGAGGGAAGTAACATTACGCTTCGTAAATACGAACCAGTAAGCGAGAGCAAAATTCGCACACAAGTAGAGTTAGAGAAGCTTCTAAGTGAACTAACAACAGAAGAGCAAAAGCGTGTAGTTGAAGATGCTATCAAGCTTTTAAAAGGGTAATAGCTTATGAAAAACGGAAAACGTTTAACAGTTGCTCAACGTATGCATTTACAGTCATTGAACTTAAATAGCGAGAACTGGCTTATCTCAAAATGTACATCTGATGAGTGGGAGCTAATGCATCGCTATACAGGACAGCCCAAAGTAATACCTGCACCTTAAAACTGAATAGGAGGACAAGCTTATGAATGATATACAAATCAACATTCAAATTCAGCAATCTGAAGCTAATGGTTTATACCAGCAAATAGAAGATGTTAAACGTCAACGAGCAAATCTAAAAGATCAACAAGACAAGCTTGAAGGTAAACTGTTTGATCACATTCAAAAGCACGGCAAAGTACTAGCTTACAAGAATAACATGCCTTATGTACTGACTGTAGGTAATGTCACAAAGTCTGTTTTGAGTAAAAAGGAGCTTGCTGCAGAACTTGAAGTTCCTCAAAAAGATTTGAACACACAGGGTATTGCTGAACTCGTTGAAGAACAACGTCTCACTAGTGATATGATTCGTTCAGCTACCTATAGTGAATCGGATTTGAGGTTGAAAGCACGTAAAGCTAAAAAGTCTGATATTGAATTAATCTTTGGAAAGTAGGGATCAGATAATGGATAAATTCATTGAATTAACAGGAGCCATAAACGGAGAAAAAACTCGTATCAGAGTTTCAGCAATCACAAGAGTAGAATACATGCCATCAAAAGGTCAGACCGCAGTACACACAAACGACACTCAAAAATGTGTATCTGTAACTGATTCGGCAGAATTAATCATTGCAACAATAAATGCTGAAGTATTAAAGCCAGAGGAAAAGATGCAATACAACGCTTCAGCTGATATTAAGCCTAAACCACCAACAGATATGTTTGGGAAAGAGATTAAAGAGAGCGAGGCTTACTTCGTAGTGAATGATAAAGCTATCCACCTTGACTCAGTGGAAGATTACTTTATTGAAGTATTAGGAGCAACAGTCCATGAACGTAAAAAACCGCTAACTGCTGGAACAGTTAACGGCAATGACAAATCACATCAATGAATATCAGTGCTATTGTAGCACAAAAGGAGCGAAAACAAAAATGAAAATTGAAGTTACTCACGTTATTAAAGCAGATCCACAGGTTATTAGTTTAGTTAGTGCATTCCTTGGAGCATTAGGGGCTCCTTCAAATAATATATCAGTGGCGGATGCCGTTGATTTAACGCAAACAACAACATCGGCACATACAAATAAAGAGGCATCAACTACAGCTTCTAAGCGAACGTATCTCTTCCATGAAGAATCAGGCGCAGTACTTGTAGTAAATAAAGGCGAAGAGTTAACTAAACACCTTGAACAAGGCCTTGAAGAAATTTCAAAAGCTGAGTTCGACCGTATCCAAGCTGAAAAGCAAGCTCGTATTGATAAAGCAAAAGAACAAACAGCTAAAGAAACGACAGAACAAGTTGATAATAGTACAACAGAGGACCACGGTATCACAATTGAAATGGTTCGTGCCGAAGCTACTAAACTAACAGCTAAAGGGCGCCAAGCTGATTTCAAAGCAATCCTAACTTCCTTTGATGCTGAAAAACTATCGTCTGTACCTGAAGCTAAGTTTCCTGAACTATTAGCAGCTATTAAGGAAGCTGTAGGTGAAGAGTAATGACAGGACACAGTGAACGTGCCCATGCATTATTAAGCGCCTCTGGATCAAAACGTTGGCTGACATGTACACCTTCTGCAAGAGCAGAGGGGCTGTACATGCAAGAGCTAGCTAATCAAGGAATTACTGAGCCTGAAAGTGAGTTTGCAGAGGAAGGTACACAGGCTCATGAATATAGTGAAATTATTCTTGGCCGTGAACTTGGTAACATTACGAAAGCTCAAGCAACTAGACGTATCAACAAGTTTAAAAAGGAAAAGCAGTTTTATGGTCCAGAGATGGAAGATATGGTCGAAGTATACACGGATTTCGTGATGGAACGAGTCAATGCTGCTCGACTTGAAACACCTGATGCACTTGTGCTAATTGAACAACGATTAGACTTTAGTCAGTGGGTACCTGATGGGTTTGGTACTGGAGATGTTCTTATCGTACGAGACGGTGTGCTAGAGATCATCGACTTAAAGTACGGCAAGGGTGTTCCGGTAGATGCCTATGAAAACCCACAGATGAAGCTCTATGCATTAGGGGCAATCACAGCTCATGATGTTCTGTATGACATTCAAGAAGTACACATGACGATTGTACAACCAAGGCTAGACAGCATTTCCACTTTTGAAATGTCAGCAGAGGATTTATATAGATGGGCGAATGTAGAAGTGAAACCTAAAGCTGAAATGGCAGATATCGGTGATGGCGATTATGTACCAGGAGAACATTGTAGGTTCTGTAAAATCAAATCATCGTGTCGTGCTAGAGCTGATGAAGCACTAGAAACAGCCAAAGCTGAATTTGCTGATGATGGATCCATTGAACTGGACACACCTGAACCTGCAACACTCACTGATACTGAACTAGCTGAAATCCTATTCGTGGTCGATGATATTGAAAAATGGTGTAAGGACATTAAAGCCTTTGCATTAGATCAAGCACTTAACGGGACAAGTTATGAAGGATTCAAACTAGTCGAAGGTCGCAGCAATCGGGCCATTACTGATGAAGCAAAAGCAATTGAATTACTACTTGAAAAAGGTGGAGTTAAAGATGATGACTTATACGCTCCTCGAAAACTTGAAACTATCACAAACCTAGAAAAGAAAGTCGGCAAAAAAGCATTCGCTGAAATACTAGAAGGCGTAATCGTAAAACCGCCAGGTAAACCTGTACTGGTTACTGAAGATGATAAACGCCCGGCTACTCAATCAGCTGAATCTGCTACTAATGATTTTGCTGACGATTTACTTGATTAATTTATAAACCATTGGTTTAAATGTAGAACAGTCAGTTGATAAAAAGAGAGGTGACAAACATGTATACAACAGCAAAAGGCTTAGGTGATCGTAAAAAACTTATCATTCAATTCATTCACGATTTCAGACAACAAAATACGTATGCACCTACAGTACGAGAAATTGCAGATGGTGTTAACCTCTCTTCTATATCAACTGTACAAAGACATTTATTAGGCTTAGTTGAAAAAGGTTATATCGAAATGGAACAGCAAAAACCACGTACCATTCGATTAACTGAAAAAGCGTTAGAAGTGACAACTTGAGAGGTGGTGAACAAATGAAACGCTATCTTATTACAACTAAAGATGATAGTGGATTAATGGAAGATGATGAGACAAAAATAGCTGATTCAAAAAGCTCTGCTCTCGATTTACTTAGTTTGGTTACAAACAGCAATGATCAAAAACTAGTATCCGTAATTGAAGTTGATATATACACAGCAAGAGCTGTAAAGCTTGAGCCGTACTTGAATGAATATTTCAAATTAGCTTTACGTGAAAAACAATAATAAAAACCAACATTGGAGGAATTTAAAATGGCAAAACGTGAAGGTACTAAAGTAATTACAAACGAGGCTCGTATGAGCTATGCAAACGTATGGGAGCCCTCATCAATTGAAGGTAATGAACCAAAGTATTCAGTGGCAGTACTTATCCCAAAATCGGATACAGATACAATCAAAAAGATCAATGAAGCTGTTGAAGCTGCTAAGCAAGAAGGTAAAGCAAAATGGAACGGTAAAATTCCACCAACGCTTAAATTGCCATTACGTGACGGTGACGAGGAACGTCCAGATGATGAAACGTATGCAGGTCATTACTTCTTCAATGCTACATCAAAAAATAAGCCTGGTATCGTGAAAAAGGGTACAGGTGCTGTTGTTGAAATCACTGACGAGGACGAGTTCTACAGCGGTTGCTTCGGTAAAGTGTCCGTTAACTTTTACCCATACAATGCTAATGGCAACCGCGGTATTGCAGCTGGACTACAAAACTTATTCAAAACTCGTGACGGTGAACGTCTAGCTGGTGGTGCATCTGCTGAATCTGACTTCGCTGATGAAGTAGATAACGATTTCTCTGAAGACGAAAATCTACTGGACTAGTCAATAATGAAGATCGCTGTTGTTAATTTTCCTAGTAGTCTAAGTGCCACAGGTTTTGGAGAAAAAGAGTATCACTACAAAACTTATATTGAAACTCTTAACGAGAATAACTTAGTTGTTGTTGAGACAGCTACAGGATACACCGTTGCTAGATTCAAAAGATATGTTGAAAACACTCAAGTTAAAGATATGAAATATATTGTTCAACTGATTAGATTAAAACGCCACAAACAATTAAAAGAACAATGTGAGATAGATGCATTGCTTGATTAAAACTGCATAAGGAAGGTCTATTTTTAGGCCTTCCCTTCTTTATACCTAAAATGCCTATTTAATAGGAAGAAATACAAGATTTTAGGTGTAACGAAGGGAAGGAAGTACCTTTAAAACTATTAGGGAGCTGATCCAAATGAAGTTCTACAGAGTAAAGCCCGAAGGCAATTATTTCAAAGCGATTCTTGCTTCACGTGAAGCAGAAAAGAAATTATTAGAGATTACTCAAGCTGTTCGTAAGGAATTTGATTTACCTGAGTGTGAACATTATAGTTGCTCGCCTAATTATTACTATCATGATGTTGATGTACTTGAAGGCGATCAATTAAAAGCATTCACTCAAAAAGGAATGCCAAAGAAGAATAGCAAACTTGGGAAACAGATTAAAGCATTCTATGAAAAGCTTGTTGAAGAAGCGAACATAAAAAATATTGATACGGAAAGAATGGTTAATTTCACTTATGGCATTATGAGACGTCAAGGTGAAACCCTTGAACGCTTAAACGGGCTAGATACCATGTACATCAAATCTGATACTGATTTCAGATATGGGGCTGAGGATCACTTAGAAGAAATCACTGAAGCTGAATATGTAAAAGCTTACCTAACTGCTCTCGAAGCGAAAGAAGGTGCCAAGAATGAAACCAAAGTTTGAAGTCAATCAGCGTGTATGGGTTTCAGTCAGAAACACTGTAGAACAGTCCAAACCATACATTACTGAACACATCATAACTCGCTTAGAAAAAGGTGGCATCTATGCTAGACCAGTGAATCACTTACACGAACGTCGCTTTCATACCAATACGCTCACAAACAAGCACAAAAACAGTAAGTACGAGTTTAAGTTATGGGCTAGTGTAGAGGACTTCTGGAAAGCTGTAGAGGAGGGAATGTACGGTGGCAAAAGCTAAGAAATATCAGCCCTTAGAAGTTGGTCAGCGAGTTTGATTGAGCCAATTGAAATGTTTTTACGACAGAATGGGCGCTCAATCGCTGAACATGAAATCATTGAAGTAAATAAGACAAGTGCTTATGCTATGCGACTAGATTTAATCGAGGAGTATAAAGACAACTTACTGGAAAAAAGGTTCTTAGCAGAGCGTATCAATCAACGCACACATGAAGTGAAGTCTAATGGTTGGGGTACACATTACCGTTTATGGCTTACAAAAGAAGCATTTGAGGCTTCCGTACAGCGTCAGAAAGATACAAAGATAGCTCGGAAGAAAGCACATGAGCTAGTAAGTAAAATGTCACTAGAACAACTTCAGGAATTTTTAGGTGGTGACCTGAATGACTAAAAGTCCAGCAACAGGAATGTACGGAATATGGAATACAGAAACTAAAACTTTCATGTTCGGTATTCAAGAAAAGAATCGGTATAAAGTTCATACCGCAGTAAGTAACAAGGTTGGGACAAGAATATATTATCGCAAACCGCATTGGGTAGTTAAAGCGATTCGCGAAAATCATGCACCTATGTTCTTTAATGGTTTGAAGCGTAAAGAAAGAGGTATGGCCAATGAAAATAACTTATGAAATACATCATTTTAACCCAAGTAAAGGGCATATGCAGTATAGTTCTTTTCATTGTTATTCCGTCCAAGATGCTATAGAAAAATTCGAGGTAAAAGGATTCTCAAAAACTAATATCCGAAACATTAAAGTGATTGAAACTCAATTCATTCCTTTGAATGAACTAATAGAGCTTTTGAAGAAAGGATGAGGTACCAATCAAAACACTCAATATCGACATTGAAACATATTCAAGCTACGACCTAAAAAAAGTTGGTGTCTACAAGTACTGTGAAGCTCCTGACTTTGACATACTCATCTTTGCTTATTCAGTAGATGGGCAACCAACAAAAACAGTCGAGCTTGCAAACGGTGAATTTATTCCACCTGAAATAATTGAAGCTTTAGTAAATCCAAAAGTATTGAAAAAAGCATTTAACGCACAATTCGAACGTATCGCATTAAGTTCTTATCTTAAACGAAACTATGAACCTATTGAAATGTTTAAAAGCTTCACGGGCCTTGGCTTCTTAGATCCTAAGCAATGGCGCTGTACCATGGTTGATGCTATGAAAGCAGGGTTACCCGCAACGTTAAAAAATGCAGCGCTAGCACTTGAGTTAGATGAACAAAAAGACAGTGCAGGAACACTCTTGATTAATTTCTTCTCGAAACCACGTAAGCCGACTAAAAATGACAAGCGAACACGTAATATGCCTGAAGATGATTTAGAAAAGTGGAGTGCATTCGTTGATTATTGTCGACAGGATGTAGAAACAGAAAAAGCTGTCGGAGATGCAGTGGACAAGTATCTTAACCTTGGAAGTAAATCAGACCGTTTCGAGATGACTTTGTATCACTTAGACCAGGAGATTAATGACCGGGGTGTTCTACTAGATATGAAGGTGGTTGATGGGGCACTTGCAATCGATGAAGCATACAAAGCGATTTTGATGAAAACTGGACAGGAAATCACAGGTTTAGAGAATCCGAACAGTCCAAGCAAATTACAAGCGTGGTTTAAGGAGCAAGGATTAGAGCTTTCGAATCTTCAAAAAGAGACAGTGGTAAAGGCCATTGCTAAAACCCATGGCGATATTCGAACGATGCTTGAGATCAGACAGGAACTATCTAAAACAAGCACAGCTAAGTTTGTCACAATGAAAGCTGCTGTATGTGCAGACGGACGAGTAAGAGGCTTACTACAGTTCTATGGTGCAAGTCGTACTGGTAGATGGGCCGGACGTTTGGTACAGGTGCAAAACCTGCCGCAAAATAAAATATCCGATCTTCATATTGCTCGGGAAATAGTTGAAAATTCTGACTTAGAAACTCTTGAGCTGCTATATGACCAAGTACCATTTGTGCTATCACAGCTCATTCGAACAGCCTTTATTCCAGTCGAGAAAAAGACTTTTGCAGTAAGTGACTTCTCAGCTATTGAAGCTCGCGTTATTGCATGGCTTGCAGGTGAAAAATGGCGTTTAGAAGTGTTTAATACACATGGTAAGATTTACGAAGCCTCAGCAGCACAGATGTTTAAAGTGCCAATTGAAACGATTGATAAGGGTTCACCATTACGCCAAAAAGGTAAAGTTGCAGAACTAGCATTAGGGTACCAAGGTGGAGAAAATGCGCTTATCTCAATGGGTGCACTTGATATGGGTATCCCGCAATCAGAACTTAAACCGTTGGTTGATACGTGGCGTAAGGCAAACCCAAAGATTAAAAAGCTTTGGTGGGACATTGAAGCAGCTGCAATACGAGCTATCGAAAGCGCTGGTGATGTCATTTCATTTAATAAAGGTATGTATTTCTTCATGCACCATGGATCTCTAATAATGCAACTGCCAAGTGGTCGTAGACTTTGCTACTACAAAGCTAGATTACGAGATCATCAAAAGTTTGAAGGTAAACAGGAAATAGTCTTTTGGGGTGTTGATGGTACTACTAAAGCATGGTGTGAGCAATCCACATACGGTGGGAAACTTACCGAGAATGCGGTGCAGGCAATTGCTAGAGACTGCTTAGCAATGTCGATGTTACGTCTGGACAAAGAAGGATATCCAATTGTCATGCACATTCACGATGAGGCTGTAATGGAATCTGAGGTAGATACAATCGTAACCATTGAGGAAATCATGGGTCGACCTATCAGCTGGGCTGAGGGGCTACCTTTAGATGCTGACGGTTTTGAAACACCATTCTATAAAAAGGATTAGGAGGGTTTTATATGGCTATGGATGTACAAATCAGTAATAACTACAAGTTGACAGACTTGGTAAACGCATATAACCAAATCAGCTTTGATGCATCTGAAGAGGAAATGAGTGATGCAGTCTTGGGAGTAGAGATAGCAAATCTTGAATTTGCAATCGACATGGCAATTGATCAAGGAGAAAGATATATGTTCCTTGCTCTTTCAGGAAAACTGAAACTGCTATTAGCAAAGGCTGGTGAAGCGAATGAAGCTCAATGTGTGGATTAATGAAGAAGTGAAACGTATTGAAGCTGATATCACAAATCTTAAAATCAAAATTGAAGAGCATCAAACAGAGATAA
Source organism: Lysinibacillus sp. NPDC059133 (assembly GCF_042755925.1). Taxonomy (NCBI): domain Bacteria; kingdom Bacillati; phylum Bacillota; class Bacilli; order Caryophanales; family Bacillaceae; genus Lysinibacillus; species Lysinibacillus sp. NPDC059133. The sequence goes on from NZ_JBHZDH010000008.1 coordinate 37,978, forward strand.
AAAAGGCGCAACAGCAAAAACGTGAGATTGGACGTAAGGACGATGGTAATCGTGAACAACATGACAAAGTAGATTTGAAAATTAACATGGTTAAGGCCTGTATTAGTGTACTGAAATCTAAAATTAGTACTCGTAAATCGGAAATTACAGATTTCAAAAACCTTGGGAAAATGAAGCCTGTTCGCTTGAAAACTGGTGCAGTAGTTAACTCGAAAATCATCGATGAAATGCTAAAAAAATTATCGGGCAAGTCTTGGACAATCGAATATACACAGTACCAAGATGGTTTGCAAATTGCATATATCAATGCTCGTACAGGTTCAAAAGGTAGTTTTAAAGTTTACCTCATGGCAGTTATTTCAGACAGCATTGATCTCCCACTATTCGAGAAAGGAGATGTCAAAGAATGCTCGATACACTCATGAAACACGCTAAGCATTTTACAAATTTAGATCATCCAAGAGAAGCAAGTCGTGTCGTTCATATCGATGAAAATGGTCATCTATTTATGACCAATGCGATTACTGCAGTTCTTATTATAAATGTGAGTCCGGAGGAACCAAATCACACAATTACACTAGAAGGCAAAACATCTAAAGTGCCTGTATATGATTACAAAAGATTTTTTAACGATGAAATATCAGAAACTCTAGAGCTAGACGTGAAGGAAATGTTGCTCTTAACGCAAGCACTAGAAGCAGTGAAAAGGGTTGAAGGTGAATCACCTTTAGGGGCATTCAGATTTGAGACAGAAGGTGACCAATATAAAATATTCTATCGAGGTATTGAGTTTACTAGCACCTACCACCTGATGGATAAGAAGCCTAACCAAAGTGAAGTGAATATTCATTTTGATGTTTCATTACTAGCAAAGACATTCAAGCTGCTGAAAGATTTAGGTTTGCAAACTTGTAACATGCAATTTACAGGTAAGTTCCGGCCATGCTATTTCAGTTCTGTGGATGATTCAGTTCGAGTAGCTGTATTACCTTGTAGGACTTATAGGAAGTAAAAATGGTCAGGAAAGGAAGTTTAATAGAATGTCGCAATCGTTAATAATTAATTCTGGTGAATACGATTTTACCAGATTGTAGAACTAAACCATCTCTTGAAGCTTGTGCATTTTGTGTATCAAAAAAAAAGACAGGATTATTTATCCTGCTTAGTGCGTATAGCATTTTCTAACTGCTCAATTTTATTTTCTAAATTTGCTATTTTTAAATCATGTTTCAACATATGTTTGGCATCTTCAGAGAATAATGGCTTTAAAAATATATTGATTAAGGCGTTAATTACTTCAAGTATTGCAACAGCAAATGTAAATTCTAAAATATTTTTATCCAAAAAATTGTAAAAATCTAGGATGTATTCATTTGCATCCTTACCATCAGTTAGACTATCCATTTTTATATACAAAAATAACCATATAGCTAAGATTGAATAACCAGTGAATTTAAACAAATTCAATATCTTTTCAAAAAAATCATACATTTTTAATTCCCCCTTAAAATATCATACAGACATTTAGGTAATATTCCAATGTATATTTTGAAGAGTGTGTCAGAAAGATATTGTTCAGTTGAAGAAGGAGGAAAAATGATTTGTCGGAGGATGAAAAAGTATACAAGCAGGCTATGAAGCGAATGGATGAACTTGTTGAAGAAGTAATACAAACTTGTATTGACGTTGCTGATGAAAACCATTATGAAAGAGTATGGGTTTTGGAGCGTTTTAGAGCTAAGTTTAATAGTGCAAAACGTAAAGGAATGGAGCAGTAGAAACATGTTTAAAATGTCACTCCGAAAAAGGTTCGCTCAGTTAATATGCAAGCACAATTACTATCCTGTAGCAGTTACCGAAAATTATCAGGAAATAGAGAGTTTAGCCAAGAAACAAGTATCTATTTATGAATGTATAAAATGCGAGCATACAAAAATCATTAAATAGAGTTACTACACAATATGAGGATTAAGCGAATGAAAGGAAGATAAGAGTGGATGTAAGAGATTATTTAAGGATAGCCCCATTTATAAATGATTGCCCGAATTGTGGGTATGGCAATGTAGGTACGGTTGAAAGTACTGGTGAATTTCATGGGGCTTTGAACGTTGATGATAACCTATTTACTAGAAAATGTCGTTGCGGTTTTGAGGTAACAATCGATTCAAATAAAGGAACTACAAAGAAAAAGATCCAAACACAAATTGATACTGCATTAGAACAATTTAATAAACAAGGAGATTCAATATGAGAAATTTACTGAAAATATTAATCGTTGCAACCCTCGTTTTTGTGCTATCGGCATGTAACTTAATAGAGTTTGGGCTCGGTAACTTGAAAGAAGAATTAGTTGGTCGTGACATGTTAATTCAAACATACGATGAAGATAGTCAATTAATCGATCGTGTACAAGGGAAAAGCATTAGTGTTAATGCAGATGGCGAATTTGCCATTAAAGATTCTGAAGGTAAAACAGTTGAGAAGTCTTCAGTTCTCAACATTACAGTCGGTGGAAAACAAATGCTTCATGTTGGTAGTAGCTTGTTAAGTTACGAGACAGGGCTTCAAAACTTGTTTGATGAGTACAGTCAAAAAGTTGATATTACGAACTTTGACAGGTCGGTACCATTCTTAAATCGGTTAGTAAATGACCTTCAAAATCTTACATCAGGTAAAAGTAAAATTGTTTTAATACGAAGTCAATCAGGACAACCACTTGCTACATTTGCTGGTAATGATGTGAGTTACTTCTCAACAGATATTGATAAATCTACAGCCTTGCTTATTGACGGCAAATTTCTTTTAATCTATCGATGTGATTACTCAATTTATGATACAGAGTTACTTCAATAGAAAGAAGGTGGAGACATGGAAGTTACTTTTTTAAAACCATTTTATACAAATATAGTAGGTAACAACTTACGAATAGTTTTTGCTTATCAATATCTTTCAATTAATAAAGGCGGTAAAGTATTTCATTTTATTCCTATGGAAGATAAGGAAATTATTATTGATATTCGAACTCGACAGGTTACTAATTTGAAAGATGTTTTTGTTTTCCAAGAAGAGCACAACTTCATACGATTGCCGTTATATCAATTTTTATTAATCTCAAATGTCAATGACCTTCTAAGTGAAATTATCGACAGCGCAGAACGGAAACAGACCAATAACCATAAAGTGGCTGAAGCCTTGAAGCCATTAGTGAAAATCATTCGCAAAGTTGATATTGAACGTCAGTACCGCCACATGTTAGCACTGGAACAAGATTACGAGCTTGCTAGTTTGTCTCAAGCATTAAAAGACAACGATAATACTGAAATCATTCGTAGTAAAAATCGCCTAAAAGAGATACACCATGACCTTGAATCGATGGCAGAATACAGCTAGAAAGTTGGTGATTGTATGAATCGCGAGGAGGCTAGAGTCAAACGGAAAGAACTAGGATTACAAGAACGTAGATTGGCTGAAAAACATTGTGCCGATTGCACTGTAAAAGGACAAGATGTAACAGCTTGTGAAGGATTCCTGTTTTCAACAAAATAACTGGTATCGGAAAGAAGTACATCGCTGTTACTCGGAAGTATCGGAGAGTCAACAAAATTAAAGGTATTGATAATTCCTTAATAGCTCCAATTGAACCAAGGGTTATGACTGCAACTGCGCTTGCTTGGGATGAGTGGAAACAGGTTGCAAAAGAACATGGCATAAGCCGAGAGACTTTTAGTGCACGTGTGAAAAACGGTATGTGTCCTAAAGATGCAGCAACTCGTTCTACACGAAAGAGACGCTTTACAGATGAACAAATCGCTATTGCATTGAAAAATGGGATACCTTACGGAACTATTATTACTCGAATAAAAAGAGGCTGGTCATTAGAAGATTCCATAACCGTACCAGTGAATCAGAAATCAAGCAAGAGAGGATCCTGCTAATGAATCTAGAAGAGTTATTTAAACAAAGGCTATCCTTATTGGCTGAGATTAATAGGCTAACAGATTTAAAGTGTACGGATGATTCAGCATACCGTGCAATCGGTATAAAACTAGAAGGAAACATTATTGCTATAAGAGCATTACGCGTTCCTTCCGAATCTCAAAAGCCAAAGCCAAAAGTACAGCCAGTAAAAACGAAAATACATGAAAGTAAAGGTGAAAAAATGAATAAGCAATTAACGGTGGAAACGTATCAGGAAATGAAAGCACAAGGGTTAACAGACAGTGCAATTCGTAAGCAATTAGGAATTGATAACAATAAGTTCTATAAGTTTAAGCAAAATAACGGACTTATTCGTGCATACGTTAATCCTAATAAAGAAAAAGCTGCTCCAGCATTACGAGAAAAAGAGGTTAACGCTCCAAAGGTTGATAAGGATCGTGTTTCTATTCTTGAAAAGGAAGTAAGTGATTTTAAAGCACAGCTGAAAGATGCATTGTCTTTCATTGAATCATTAAAAACTGAAAATGCTACACTAAATGAGCAAGTTTGGGGTGGCCTACTGCGAATGCTATATGCTAAACAGGCCGAGCTTGAAAACTTTATCGCTGACAAGCATGGTATTGATATACATGATTACTTGAATGAACAACAGCTTGCTATCTTAGTGGAACTAGCCGAATCAGCTAATGAGTGGCAAGGCTTTAAGTACTGGAAGCTTAAAAAGGATGTTGATCGTGAAAAGTTACTTGAAGAAACTGTCGATGTACTTCACCTAATTTTAGCCCGTGGAATTGTTCTAGGTTGGCAAGTTGCAACAGTTAAAGCCTACAAGACAACATCTATAACAATGCAGTATAAATCACTAATGCAGAAGATTGCAACTGATGAAGAATCTCAGAAAACGTACGCTTTAGCATTCAACATGTACATTGGATTAGTAGAGATGCTAGGCTTCACATGGCAAGAAGTTGAGACAGCTTATGCTAAGAAACATCAAGAGAACATTGATAGACAAAACAATGATTACTAGTTTAACTGTGGTTGTTTTGTAAACCGTTGGTTGATAAAAGGGGTTGAGGTCATGTACCAAAAAGAATATAACAACCTGTTACTAGATGTGAAAAGGCTTCGAGAAAAGCTTGTACAAATGGATGCTGAATTACAACATTACCGTACCCGTACTTACAAAGGTTGCGGTAATGAAGGCATCGAAGCTTATGAGGAGTTTAAGAGACGCGAAAAGCTACGTGCTGAGGTTCGTAATGAGCTTAAGCATAAGAACGTTCGCATCTCAGAGCTTCAAAGGTTGATGAGGCAAGAACGTCAAAGAGAGAATGAAAGACGTTCCAATCTGTTTCTACAACGCTTTAAAGACAATGCAAAATCGGTGATTAGTGACGATCAGTATGAGCTAATTTTGAAAATGACAATGGACGGTGAGACACAATGTTTAAAAAGTTAAAAGCATGGTTGGAAAACAAGGTCCCAACTAAAAAATCAGCTACAACAGTAGCAGAACAGTACGCTTCTGATTACTACCGGGAACTTATACAATCTCAAACTCATTTGATTGTACAACTTGAAGCAAAACTTGCTGCTTATGAAGCTCAAAAGTCGAATAGTGTTTTGGCAGATATTCAGCAGCTGTTTGTAACTCAAACGAATAAAGGTATTCGCAAGTATGGTGAGACAGTTCGAGCTGAAAACCTTACACCAGTTGAATGGTGCCAACATGCACTAGAGGAACACGCTGATAGCATGGTGTACTTGATGGCTTTGAAAAAGTCTTTAGAGGAGAGTGAAGCTAATGGACTTGAAACAAGCTGAAGCAGTAATCGAACGTCACGAAAACGGTGATATGGTGTATGAGCAAGAGTCATTGATGCATTGGAAGTGGTCAAAGATCACTTTGTGAAACAGTCTTCGTACTGAAGAGCTGAAGCCCTATCTGCTCGTACGGCTTTGAAATATTCACAGATGTATAGCCGTACGAGTTTACAGGATTTGGAGAATCAAACGATATATTTAAAGTTAGTAAAGTAGGGGGGAAGTGAATATATTCACTTGTTTACAAAAAATGAAACTTCCTAGAATAATTATAAACAGCATTTACCAAATTGTGTTCCGAAACTGGTTACGTTCCAAATTGACTCTTTTATTGCAGCTCTATATGGTAGTTTTCCATTAAAAATCCTTTCAGAATTATCTTCTTCCCAATATTTTTCAAGTTCTGATAGTATAGGATGATTATATAGACTGTCGTATCTCTCCTTATTCGTATAAGATACTCCGTGTGTAATATTTATAAGTCCAAGTCGTACTAAATTATCAATTGATGCAGAATAGGTCATTAAGTTTTCGAAATTTAAATCTGGAAATGGGAAGAAATTTTCTACAATAGTTTGCCCGCCATTTTTATGTTGGGCTCTCAGACGTCCAACAGCCATTTTTGGGTCTGTTCCATAACTTTGATCATTGTAAAGATAAACAAAATTAGATGCATCAAATGAAGATAGCTGTTTAATAATTTCAACAAATGCTGGAACTGTACTGTTTGCAAAATCCTTGTTAACAGAAGCAGCAATTAGTTTAGCAAACATCTTTCTAATATTTTCTTCTTCAATGTAATACTTTGAAGATTCTAGTGCAGGTCCAACAATAGCTAATTTTGGTTCTACTACATTTTCACTATCAATTTTAGATACTTCAATTGCGATTTCATTTTTAAAGATCTCGATATTTTGCTCTGCTTTTGCTCTTTTCTTTGCTAGTGGAGAAAATACAATATAAAAAAGATCCTCTAGTCCCTTACCAATCTGTTGTGCAGGGGGTAAAAGTACAGCTTTAGTAACATCTGCTGGAACTTTAATTGATTCTGAAATATTTTTTAAAAAGTTATTTTCTTCTGACATAAAAACACCTCGCTATTTTTAGTAATATTATAGCGGATTTTGGTAAAAGAGGGAATCGAGTTAATTAAATAGATAGATAATTAAATTGGGAGGGTGTGAATGAACACACAAGAATTTAAGCAATATTTGAATGGAGTTTGGGATTTCAATTAACAGTGACTGGTGTAACGATGTAAGTTGAAGATGAGGGAAAAACACCACATCAAGTTTTTGAATTGATGACAACTACTAAACACAAATACGTTTCATGCAATAGCGGAAATCCACAGGGAGGTTGCAGAGGTGTTAAGGCAAATAAAAAAACTGAACGGTCTAAAGACCGAACAGTAGGCACAGTAGTATAAAAACTACCGCTGGGGACAACTTTATCGAGTAGGATGAACCATCCACTCGTGTTAGGTTAATCTCCATGGGTTTCACCCTTTAAAGAGGGTAGGATTTAAGCCGAAGCTCAACCCCCTTAAATCTAATACCAATTTAATTATATATTACTTTGTTGGAAAATCAATGATATTTTTACAGAAAGGTAATACTCGTAAATTTGGTATTCTTGGCGGTTGAAATTTACTGTTTTAAATCAGCCGTTGTATTAGAAACAAAACTACTGAATGTTTTTCTTTTTGATTCTCTTTCTAATTGGTAAAGTTTTTCATCAAGTATCAATTCAATACCAAGTTTAACATCAGGGAATAAACCTAAACACTCGCTTTCAGTTAATTCATGAATGCCTTTACTCATTATTCCGTAAACAGCTCGGTTATGGACAAGATCGTCGGGAAGTTTATTTTTTAGAAGTTTTATTTTCTCATCCATTTTTGAGCGTTGGTATAGTTCGTCATCCCAGTCGTTTTCTTGTTGTGATTTTTTATGCATATCCTCAATAAGATTTTCAAATATACGTCTTAGGTAAACAAATGATCCAGCACCTATACCGTGGGAATGTAGACCAATCGCCTTAGAAAAATCTCTATAATCTCTCTTAAGTAATTTTTCGTATTTTTGGATACCTGGTATTTCAATATCCGCCATTGATGGGTATTGACCTACCTTAGTGATATTACTATTCTGTATTTTGAAATGATAAGAGTATTTATGTTGTGGATCTCTTTGACAACTAAAATGTATTTCATTAGGTAACTCAAATCTATTTAGCATTTCCAAATTTGTTCCATGATCGGGGGATACGCCGCTAGCAAACATATTTGAGAATAGCCTGAAAGTAGATTCTTTTTTACAACCAATACAGTAACAGTCGAAATAATAATTACGATTCGAACTGAGGAGATTCTGAACAATTTCACTATTTGTTTCTATTGAGATTGTTTCATATAAAGATAGTCTTAAAAATAAATCTTTAAAAGGATATTGTGTATTCAATAAATGCACACCTCTGTTATTGTTTTAGAACATTGTATCAAAATATGTAACATTATGTAATAACTTATATATTTAAGAAAGGATTGAATCACATGCAGCAGTCAGCAGATAAACCCAAAAAGATTGCAATACAGCATGATGGCATGCTGACGATTGCAACAGCAACATCGCGTAAGTCAACAGCGTGGAAAAACACAGACATGTCGTACAGTGATTTCCTGAAAAAGCTGTCTACGACTGTACGTACAAAAGAATCGCTTGCAGAGTATATGAAGCTCTCAAAGGACGAGCAGGGCTCTATTAAAGATGTAGGAGGCTTTGTAGGAGGTAGCTTAAAAGGTGGTCGACGCAAGGCTGATAGCGTGGCTTGGCGACAACTGATTACCTTAGATGCCGACTTCATCCAGGGCGACTTCTGGGACGGGGTTACGACGTTTTTTGATAACGCATGTGCGATTTATAGTACACACAAGCACACGTCTAAAAAGCCACGTATACGCTTAATTATTCCCTTGTCTCGACCTGTTTCAGCAGAAGAGTATGTAGCCGTTGCGAAGAAACTTGCGGATATGTTCGGCATCGATTATTTCGATGATACAACCTATCAACCTCACCGTTTAATGTATTGGCCGTCTACAGCTAGTGACGGGGATTACGTATTTGATTTCCAGGACGCACAATGGTTAGACCCGGCTGAGATATTAAAAATGTACAACGATTGGCGTGATCCATCTGAATGGCCGGAGTCAAGTCGTCAACGTGAAAGCCGTAAGAAGATGGCTGGCAAACAAGGCAATCCACTTGAGAAGCCAGGTATGGTCGGAGCGTTTTGTCGCACGTACTCCATTACTGAAGCTATAGAGACATTCTTATCAGATGTATACTCCGATTCTGGAGAAGGTCGCTATACGTTTAACGGTGGCTCTACGACAGGTGGTCTAGTACTCTATGATGATGTGTTCGCTTATTCTCATCATGGTACGGATCCTGTGAGTGAACAACTTGTAAACTCTTATGATTTAGTACGGTTGCATCTATTTAATGATTTAGATGAGGATGCAAAAGAAGGTACGCCAGTCAATCGTTTACCTTCAGCTAAGGCAATGAACGATAAAGTTCGAACACTTGATAAAGTGAAAATGATGCTTGCAGATGAACGCATTAAAAGTGCCGCTGAGGACTTTGACGTTGAGGGTGAAGTAGAAGTAGAAGTCGACAGCGAAGAAAAGCCTCAGGATGACGGGCTGTGGAAGGCGAAATTCGATATTAATAAAGCTGGTGAGCTTGAAGTCACAGCCAAAAACCTCAAGCTGATTCTTGAAAATGATCCACATTTAAAAGGATGCTTTGTCTTCAACGAGTTTAGTAGACAACCTGAAGTTCTAAGGGACTTGCCTTGGAGGAAGAAAGAAAAAGGTGCTGGCTGGTCGAACGGTGATGATGAGGACCTACGCAACTATTTGGATATGGTGTGGTCTATTACAGGCAACTCTAAGATTGCGGATGCAATAGGTGGCGTTCAACGTGCAAATACGTTTCATCCTGTGCGAGATTATTTAGGAACCTTAGAGTGGGACGGAGTAAAACGTGTTGATACATTGTTGATTGACTTTTTGGGTGCTGCTGATACGGAGTATGTACGTACTGTTACACGAATGACATTGGTTGCAGCAGTTGCACGCATCTTTGAACCAGGTTGCAAATATGACTTTATGTTGACACTTGTCGGTCCTCAGGGGCTTGGTAAATCAATGCTGTTTAACATGCTTGGCGGTAAATGGTTCAGTGATAGCTTGACTTCAATCCATGGCAAAGAGGCCTATGAAAGTTTGCATGGTGTATGGATTATGGAGATGGGCGAGCTTGCTGCAACAAAGAAAAGTGAAGTCGAAACGATTAAACAATTCTTATCTAAACAAGTGGATAGATATAGGGTTGCATACGGTAAACGACCTGAAGAGTTTCCGCGCCAATGCATCTTTATTGGTACCACAAATGAGCATGAGTTTTTACGTGATCGTACTGGTAACCGTCGATTTTTACCTGTTGAAGTGCAACCATCTAGTAAACGTAAATGGAAAGAGCTTGATAGCGATAAAGGTCGACAAGAAATCAATCAACTTTGGGCAGAGGCAGTGCAACTGTTTAAAAGTGGTTCACCTTTATACTTGGAAGAGGCGATGGCGGCCGAGGCACTTACTATGCAGTTAGCCCATACAGTAGAGTCGACGTATGCAGGACAGATTCTTAGCTTTTTAGAGAAACCTATTTCAGCAGATTGGTATAAAAAGTCGATTAACGACCGCAAATTAGCCATGCGAGAAAACGAATTTTCTGATGATTTTTCAGAGGAGGAAGAGGAGCTTTTAGAAAAGAATGAAGCACTTGAAACACAAAAATCTAATACAAGATTACGTGAAAAAGTGAGTGCATTAGAAATTTGGTGTGAGTGCTTAGGGAAGGATAGAGGGTCATTTCCGATGCATGAATCTCGGGAAATAAATTCAATCTTGGCTACTTTACCAGGTTGGAAACCTCACAAATCTACCCTGAAATTTGGTGCAGAATACGGTACACAGCGAGCATTTGTACGTGTTGATAAGTAACAGTATTACCAAAATACAGGGTAAACAAAGTCTAAAATTAACGACAACAAAGTCGAAAAACGGCAACAAAGTATAACGCACTAGTGTATTAAAGTGGGTAAACAAAGACAACAAGGGTAAACAGACTTTGTTGCCGGTTCTTGTTAGCCCAAACCCTTGCGGTTACTGCTTTTATATATAAAGGTAAACAAAGTAAACAATTAATATCTATTGAGATGTATTTTATATATTAGGTATACAGTATAGGTAATATATGTAAATAGCATATACCTAATACGCCTAAATCAATACTACTCTATACGCGTGTGTAATATTGTTGCCCTTGTTTACTTTCAACTTGGAGGTAAAAATCAGACATGAGAGAATCGCAAATTGAAAATTATTTGAAACGTGAGATAGAAAAATTAGGAGGGCTTTGTTATAAGTTTGTGAGCCCGGGAAATAAAGGCGTACCTGATCGGCTAATCATCCTTCCGAACGGACAAGTTATTTTTGCAGAGTTGAAAAATGAAACAGGTAAGCTTTCACCGATTCAAGTGAAAACGATAGAAACACTAAAAGGATTAAAGTGTAGAGTTTTTTGCTTGAATTCTAAACCGTCGGTTGATAAACTTATAGTTGAATTGAGGGATGAACTATGACAGAGTTTGTACCGCACGCATACCAGAAGGTTGCGATCGAAAAGATTATTGAAAACCCAGCCTATGCATTATTACTTGATATGGGCTTAGGTAAAACCGTGTCAACACTTACAGCTGTTGATGAATTAAAACATGATTACTTTGATGTTGAGAAGGTGTTAGTGATTGCACCTAAACGTGTAGCAGAAGATACCTGGTCACGTGAGGTTGCAAAGTGGGAACACCTTAGACATTTAAAAATAAGCAAGGTTCTTGGTACTGAACAACAAAGACGAAAAGCCCTTCAAAAGCAGGCCGACATTTACGTCATCAATCGTGAAAATGTTGAATGGCTAGTATCCTACTACGAAAACGGCAAGACTTGGCCATTCGATATGATTGTCATCGATGAGCTATCTAGTTTTAAAAATCCAAGCTCTAAGCGATTCAAGGCCCTAAGAAAAGTGCGTACACGTACAAAACGAGTTGTAGGTTTAACTGGAACACCAGCACCAAATAGTCTAATTGATTTGTGGTCACAGGTTTACTTGATTGATATGGGTGAGCGACTTGAAAAGACGTTTACGAAATACAAAAGTAAGTATTTCAAACAGGATCCATATCGTGTATACCACATTGAGTTGCAAGAAGGTTCAGAGCAACAAATCTACAGCAAGATTGATGACATTTGTTTATCTATGAAAGCAAAGGATTACTTGAAAGACCTTCCTGCAGCTGTCATGAACGTTGTTGAATTAGAGCTGTCACCAAAAGAGCGAGAGTTGTACGACAAACTTGAAAAGGATTCGTTACTGGAATTCTCGGATGGTGATATTTTAGCGACAACTGCAGCTGTCTTGAGTAATAAGCTATTACAGCTTTCCAGTGGTGCAGCTTACAACGATAAAGACGGTGTGCAGATTATCCATAGTGTGAAATTGGATGCCTTAGAGGAAATTGTAGAGGGCTCACAAGGTAAGCCAATCTTGGTGTTTTATAATTACAAACACGACGTTGAACGAATCAAGAAAAAGTTCAAGCAAGCTAGGGAACTGGATGATTCAAACACAATTGAGAGGTGGAACAATTGTGAAATCGAAATCCTTCTAGCACATCCTGCATCAGCTGGACACGGTCTAAACATGCAAGATGGTGGTCACACAATTGTGTGGTACGGAATTAACTGGAGTTTAGAACTTTACATGCAAGCTAATGCAAGGCTTCACAGACAAGGACAAAAAGAAACCGTTGTTATCCATCACCTAGTGTTAAAAGACAGCATAGACGAACGTGTAATGAGTGTTTTACAAGGCAAAGAACAACAGCAAGAAGCATTGATGGAAGCTGTCAAAGCACGTATGAGCGAGGTGCTTGGCATTGATTGATTTAATCACGGAGTACAAGCGAGGCAAAAAGGCACTTGAGCGTATGAAACCAAATATAACGGATCCGAACGAGTTGAAGATTGTAAACGAAATGATTGCAGATATGGATTATGCCATTGACTGGATGAGATCCGGAGAACGGCCAAACTTTACAGGACGAGGTATCAAGCAAAAAAATGCTTATGCAAGACGTTCATTAATCAACATGGACTTATTCCCGAGTCTTGAAGTTGAGCCATCAAAAGAAATCAACAATGAACGCAAAAAGGCAGTCATGCAGATTCTTATGATGTTGACTGAGAGACAGATGAACTGCTTTTTGTTACACACGGCACATCTTAGAAGTATGCAGGAGATAGCAGATGAGCTTGGTATCAAGAAGCGTACAGTCCAGGAACATATTGAAACGGCACGACTTAAGATAACAGAATTGACTAAAGAAGTAATTTAGCGAATGTTTGTACCCGTACGAATCACGTACAAAGTAGCCTTATTAGTGAAGGGGTATAGTATCGACAAAATGATGAGAGCCCTAATCCAAGCCATTCACGCATTAAGCGTGGGTGGTTTTTTCATTAATGCAAATACATAAAAAATCCTAAACAGGAACGGAAGTGAGTTGTTTATGCCATGACAAATTGGGACGTTATACGAAAAGAATGGGAAACTTCAAGAATCACATTAATTGAGCTAGCAGAAAAGCATGGTGTTAAAGAAGGCACACTAAAAAGCCGAAAGAGCCGAGAAGGGTGGAAGAAGGTTGCAACTAAAAAAGATGCATCCGAAAAGAAAAAGATGCAACCACCCAAAAAAGATGCTACATCTAAAGGTCCGAGAAAGCGAAGTGGCAACCCGAACCCGAAGAATCAATTCTCCAGTCGGAACAATCCTAAACTAGATCACGGGCTTTTTGCGAAGTATCTTCCAGACGAAACGCAGGAAATCATTGAGGCTATGAATGCAAAGTCTGCTGCTGACTTAATGTGGGATCAAATCACAATACAGTACGCTGCAATCTTACGAGCTCAGAAAATCATGCATGTCGAATCAAAAGACGAAATGATTAAAGAGCTGAAACGAGAGAAGCTGCAAGGTGGTAAAAATCCATCTCAAGAAACAGAATACGAGTTCCAGTTTGCATGGGATCGACAGGCACAACTTCTCACAGCTCAGTCGAGAGCTATTAGTGAGTTGCGTACTTCTATTAACCATTTTATTAAGTTAGCTGATGAGGCTGACGAACGTCGCTTGAAATTAGAACAGATGCAGCTGTCCATCGACAAAACGAAAGTAGAAATCGATAAGCTTGGTTCAGATGAAGAAAACGGACCGATTGAAATTAAAATTGTCGGCAAAAAACGCGAGTGATTTTATGCAAGAAATATTGGGAAATAAATCTGAGCAGTTAGTTTAAAGCCCGATAAATCAACGATGTATAAAATCTTGCATAATCAATAAAAAGAGATGTTGGAGGAGCGTTGATATAGCAATGTTTCTGAAATATCCAACTTCCGAAAAGTACTATTATGTAAACCCAAAACGAATAGCCTATTCATGAAATGTATGAGGAGTTGAAGAGGAAATGACACTTTCAGTCGAGAAAGAAGTAAATCCGCATTTCGAAGATTTCCTTTTCGACTGGCGTTGTAAAACTCAACTCCTTGTCGGTGGATACGGTTCTTCGAAATCCTATCATGTGGCCTTAAAAATACTCTTGAAATTACTTGAAGAAAAACGTACAGCTCTAGTCGTTCGTGAAGTTTACGACACGCACAGAGACAGTACGTTTTCTTTGTTTACAGAAATAATCGAAGACCTAGGGCTTTCTGGAAAGGTGAAGACAAGTTCATCACCTATGACAGTGAAGTTTCCTAATGGCTCAAAAATTATCTTTCGAGGTATGGATAAGCCAGAAAAGCTGAAGTCCATCAACAACATTTCGCTCATTTGGTTAGAGGAATGTAGTGAGATTAAGTATGCAGGGTTCAAAGAGTTGCTAGGACGTTTGCGTCACCCAACACTAGACCTGTTTATTATTCTCTCTACCAATCCAGTTTCAAAAGGTAACTGGGTGTACAAGCATTTTTTTAAGAATGAGATGGAAGAATATTTCGTCTTGGATGATGAAGAACTTTACAAGCAGCGAACTATCATAGTGAACAACACGTATTATCATCACTCTACTGCTGATGATAATTTGTTTTTACCAGTGAGCTACATTGAGCAGCTGGATGAGATGGCTTCATATGATCCAGATCTTCACAGGATTGCACGTAAGGGGCGTTTTGGAGTCAATGGGGTATTAGTGCTACCGCAGTTTGAAACAAAGCCTCATGACCATGTAATGAATGAGATAGCTATGATTAGAAAGCCAATTCGAAAGAACGGCATGGACTTTGGTTTTGTTGATTCCTATAATGCTGTATTGCGAATGGTAGTTGACCATGAGAAGAAGTGGCTGTACATCTACTGGGAGTATTACAAACGGGGTATGACCGATGATAAAACAGCAGATGAACTTGAGAAGGAAGGGCTCAAGAAAGTAATTATCAAGGCTGATAATGCTGAGCCGAAAACAATTGCTTACTTCAAGCAACGTGGCTTCCGAATGTATTCTTGTAAGAAACTGACTCGAGTAGAAAACACAAAAAAGATGAAACGTTTCAAGCGAATCATTTGTTCTGAAGCATGCGTGAATACAATTCGAGAGTTGAAGGAGCTTACTTTCAAGAAAGACCCGAAAACAGACGAAATCATTGAAGATGAATTTATCATTGACCCTCATACATTCTCTGCAATGTGGTACGGGCTTGATGACTATGAAGTGGCAAGTGTGAAGGGTGTCAATTCAAAATAAGGAGGCGTAAGCATGAACGAATACATCACCTACATCGATGAAAAAGGCGTTACGCCTCTGTTGCTCGATAAGATAGTAGAAGAAACAAAGACCGAAAGAAACAAACGGTTGCTCAATTACAACCGTTACAAAGCTGAATTATCAGCCGTACCGATTTTAACGCGGAAACCGACCGATTACGACCAAGGAAATGCACAGGTGCAGCGCGTTGATGATAAGGTGAACAACACATTAAACAATGCATTTGATGCTGATATTGTAGACACAAAGACGGGCTACCTGTTTGGTAATCCAATTTCATACATTGTAGACAAACAAGCTCAAGGCCTAGCTAAGTTATCAGAGGCCATTGAGCTTTTTAATTTGCGTAATTCTGTTGAAGACCTGGACAGCGAATCAGGAAAGAAAACAGCTATCTGTGGTTACTCAGCGCGCTTACTATACATCGATACTGATGGAAATGAACGAGCAATGGTAATTGAATGTAGCTGACCAGTTCATTGCATCTCACTATGTACATGCAACTAACACAATTGGTACTGATGCGGCACCGATTGCAGTGACAAAAGAAAATGCTTATGAATACCTAGTAGACCTTTCTACAAAGCTGGATGAATCCAATATTCCAACAGAAGGGCGTTTCGCTGTTCTTCCACCATGGTTTGAAGGTTTGCTATTAAAAGATGATCGCTTTGTAGGTTCTGGTGCATTACCAGCTGACGATCGTTTAATTAATGGGGTGGTAGGCCGTGCTGCAGGTTTCTTGCTTTTGAAATCTAACAATGCACCTACTGTTGAAGCGGGTTCAGGTGTTGAAGCAAACTCAAAAATTATTGCTGGTCATAACATGGCATGGACTTATGCAGAGCAAGCAGCACAAGTGGAAGGTTACCGTATGGAGAAGCGTTTTGCAGATGCTGTAAAAGGACTCCATTTATACGGTGCCAAAGTAACTCGACCAGAAGCGTTAGCAGTATTATCAGCTAAACGTCCAGAATAAGGAGGGATTCTAAGTGTTTGTTAAAAACTTAAAAACAGATATTACATGGGCGGTCACTGAGGAACACGGTGCCCGTCTTTTGCGTACAGAGGATTTTGAAGAAGTGGAAGCACCAAAGCCTAAACGTGCTCCTGCTAAGAAATCTGAACCTGACAATGAAACAGAAAAGTAGGTGGTCTTATGTGGCAACCCACTCAAGAAGAAATAGATCAGCTTAAACGGTTAAATGGTGTTACAGGAGCTAAGCATGATGAGTTTTATCGTGCGATAGCTCCTATTTTATTTGATGTAGCGAAAGATCATTGTAATGGTAAGTGGGAGCCCTCTGATATGCCTCAAGGTGTCCGTTTGTTCATTGCTAAAGCCATTCAGTTTAATACACAATCAACAGGGCTGAAAGGGCGCACAATGGGGACAGTTTCATATTCTTATGACACAGAGTTTCCTAAAGCCATCTGGACATATTTAAGGCCTTACAAGAAGGTGAGATTCCATGCCTTACGATGAATTTCCACACGAAGTTGAAGTAGTTCAAAAGAAGAAAGTACCGGACGGTGATGGGGGCTTTGAAACAAAGTGGTCTCCTGTTGAAACAATCGAGGCGTTTGTTGATACACCAACATCGAAAGAACGGTATTACGCACAGCAATTGGACAATCCGTTAGAGCGCTACATGTACTACGAATATCGAACTGACCTTACATCTAGTATGCGGCTACGGTATGAAGGTGAGATATATTCCTTTGCTGGACGTCCGGAAGACCAAGGTGGACAACATGAAATTATGCGTGTTGCCTTAAAGTTGGTGACTGAGTAATGGCTAAAATTACATTCAGTGGACGTCAGCTATTAAAAGCGGCGAAACAATTTGAAAAGGGTTTGCTTGATGATGTTTCGGACGTAGTTTACGAGACAGCTAGACTTATTCAAACACAAGCAAAAGCACTGGCTCCTGTTGATGATGGTAGTTTACGAGACTCCATCGAAATGAAGATGATTGGTAAATACAACGCTGTTGTTACGGTAGGTGTGCATTATGCAATATACGTTGAGTACGGAACTGGTATATATGCTGAAAAAGGTGGTGGCCGTAAAACACCATGGACTTACTACAGCACTAAACTTGGTCGTTATATAAAAACAGATGGTATGAAAGCACAACCATTCTGGGGACCAGCTGTAGATGCAGGGCAAGAATATTTTAAAAATGAAATGAGGCGATTGGGCTTATGACAAATTATTATGCCTTGCCTTACTTTGACTTGCAAAAAGTTATTTATCAGAAACTGATAGCTAATGAAGCATTAACAACCATTACTCGTAAAGATGATGAGGATTTAGGTGTATACGATGCAGTAGACGAGAACACACCTTATCCTTACGTAACAATCTCAGAGCCTTATTCGAGTCCTGCAGATACCAAAACAAGCAATATAGAAACGATCACATTTACAATTCATGCTTGGTGGAAGGATAATGATGATTATAGTGGTAAGCGTAAGGTTTATGAAATGTTATCAGCTTGTCAAAGTACTCTTATGGCTCGAAATTACTTGATTCCAAACGCAAGAGTATTAAGTGTCACAAGACGTGAATCTCGCGTCATAGACGATAATAGCCCCGGTGTAAAGCATGGCATTTTAACAATTCAATACAAAGTTCAAAACATCTAACAGTCCTTATGGGGCTGTTTTTATTTTAGGAGGAAAAATACACATGCAAAACGGTAAAGATACAGTCTTGCTAGTACAGTCAGCAGACGCAACACTTGGCTCAGATGGTTTCTTAATCGGAAACCTTACTGAAAATAGCTACTCACTGGAGAGTGAATTAGTAGATGAACAGACGAAATTCGGGCGTATCCTAGCGTACGGTCAATCAAGTGAATCATTTGAAATTACTGCTTACGGTGATAAAAAGGATCCGGGGCAAAAAGCAATCTTAGATGCAATCCGAAATGAAAAGCAACTAAAAGTATGGGAAGTTGATTTAACAGTAAATGAAGATGATACTCATGACGCAAATTTTGCGTACACATTAGTTGAATCGGTGGAAAAATCTTCACCAGGTGACGGATTCCAAGAGTTATCTGCAACATTACAAGTCATTGGTAAATCACAACAAGGTAAATTACCTAAACTTCCACAGGAAGTAATTGATTTCGCAACTTATGGATTTGAAGCACCTGGTGAGAAAACAGGCGAATTTGGTAAAGAACAAACAGATGGGGTTGTGGTAGATAGTGTTTCTGCGTCACCTCAAACAACTTCGGTAATAGTTGGAAGTACGCGTCAATTAACTGTGACTGTTCTTCCTACAAATGCAGCTAATAAAAACGTTACATTTAAATCAAGTGATGAGGCAATTGCTACTGTCACATCTACAGGGCTTATTACAGGTGTAGGTGAAGGTTCAGCAACAGTAACAATCACATCAGCAAGTGGCGGTAAGACAGCAACAGTTTCGGTAACAGTTACAGCTTCATAATCAAAGCACTCTCACGGGTGCTTTTTCTTATACTTATAAAACATTAGGAGGGCTATATAGTATGGCTACATTAACGATTGCAGGGAAACAACAAGAGGCGAAATTCGGTTTTGCGTTTAAAAATTTAGCAGATAAAAACTACGGTCAAAAAGACAAGGAAGGTAATGATGTAGGTGGCTTCGGTGCTATCTATACAGGTTTATTGCAATTTGACTTAGATGCGTTAAAAGCTTTTTGGGATTGCGGATTAGCTCACTTAGGTTCTAAAGGACGCCCGAAAATCGCTGAAATCGAGGAAGGTTTAGAAGCACGAATCAATGAAGACGAAGGCACAGAAGAACTATTCAAAGAGGCGTTTCGTGAAATTGATTCTTCGGGTTTTTTCAAAAGAGATGCGAAGTCGTTTTGGAAGAACTTAGAGATGTTCAAAGATTCGGGCAAAACAGACGAGGAGAAAGAAGAGAACGCGAAGGGCACTCAAATTATGTTAGAAGGGAAGGCGGAGCTATTGGGCGAGGAAATAGAGTCGACGGGCTAGAATGGCTAGAAGTTTTAACAGATGCAGCACAAAACATGGGTATCTATGATGTGGATCTAATCATGTCATGGACACCAAACGAGTACAAAGCTTTCAAAAAAGGTGCCATGTTACAGGTCATTGATAACTACGACAACATGGCACGTATGGCCGCATTTAACCGAATCGCAACCAACAAGAAAAAGTTAAACATCGAGAAGGATTTGTTTGATGCAAAAAGTGCTCGTAAACGAATCGTTGATGGTGATAACACATGGAAAGAGTCGAAGAAGATTGATACAACTCGTCATACAAAAGCACAAGAGGCGATGAAAAAATGGGCAGAAAATTTAAGTAAGAAAGGATGAGGACGATGAACGGAAACTTTACGGCAAAGATCGGTGCTCGTATCACTGAATTTATGGCAAAGATGAAACAGGTTCAAAGCACAATCAAAAGCGCAGCCAATGATGTACGAGTAGACATTGGTGCCGATGTTGCACAGTTCAAGCGTAAAACAGCCGAAGTTAAAGCAAAAATGCTTGCACTTGCTCGAGAGAAAGTTGTCATAAAAATTGAGGCTCGTATTGAGGATTTCCAAAGAAAAATTCAACGGATTGCAGTAAATATCCGTGCATTTGGCGAGCTGATGCAACACACCGTAATGGGTACAATGATGACCGTATTCCCAGCGTTGTCACCTTTACTAGCAAATCTTGCTGTTGCTATTGCGAATTTAGGTCCAATGATTGGCGTTGTCGCTGGCTCTACATTTGCATTAGCTGGGGCCTTTGTTAGCGCTGGAGCAGCTGCTACGGCTTTTGCTGCTGTAGCGATCCCGACAATCAAAAAATTATTTGACGAGGAAGCAAAATTAAATGCAGTTCAGCAACAGGCTAAGAATTCATTCGATGCTGTAAAGAACACATATAAATCGCTTGTGAAAGAGACAGAAAAACCAGTCTTACAAGCATTTACGAGTGGTATGCAAGCAACTGATGCCATACTCAATAAGTTGCGACCGTTATTTGTATCAAGTGCACAAGCTGTTGCTAATTTAATGGCACAACTTAATACCGCCATAGGCACACCACCTATACAGCAGTTTTTAGATTACCTAAATACTTCTGGTGCACCAATGCTTGAATCAATCGTGCGATCTGTTGGGAACGTATTTAAAGGGTTGTTATCAATGCTTACAGCCTTTGCGCCTCTTTCTGCCTCTACTGCAAAAGGCTTCGAGGAAATGACAGCAAGATTTGCTGAATGGGCAAACGGGTTAAGTGGTAGTGCGAAATTCCAAGCGTTCATGGATTATGTGAACACTAATATGCCTAAAATCCGTGCTATTTTCAGAGATGCGACAGCAGGGGTAATTTATTTCTTCAGTGCGTTTGCAGGATCATCTTCAGGTATGATGGACGGGCTTGTAGCCATGATGGGCAGATTCAAAGAGTGGTCAGCTACTCTTAGCCAAAACCAAGGATTCCAACAATTTTTAAGTTATGTGCAACAGACAGCACCTAGTGTTTTACAGCTAATTGGTAACCTAACTACTTCCCTTGTTAACTTAGGTATTGGTATGGCTCCTCTTGGTGCTACCATTATCGACATTGCAAATAAGGTATTAGAATTTGTAAATTCAGCGATGGAAGGAAACCGAGTGATTGGTGTCTTGATAGCTGGATTTATTTCCTTTGGTGGTGCTCTGCTTGCTATAGTACCCAACCTTATAGCCTTTAGTACGCTATTCAAGGGTATTGGTGGGGGATTAGTCGGAATTTTAGGGAAATCTTTTAAAACTGTTACACCATTATTCACTAACTTTAGTGCAACTGTAGCAAGAGTCGCGTCAGCTTCTTTACCAGCATTAGGTGCAGCGTTTGGTTTTATAACAAGTCCTGTAGGTCTAGTTATTGCAGCCATAGCTGGTCTTGTAGCGATATTTGTAGGTCTATATCAAACAAATGAGACTTTTAGAGCCCAGGTTTTAACTGTATGGGAAGCCATTAAAACTGCAATATCCACAGCTGTAACAGCTGTTAGTGAGTTGGTTACGTCAGTATGGACACAAATCACGGCATTCTGGAATGAAAACCAAGCAAGTATAATGGCAACCGCATCAGCTGTTTGGAATGTTATTGGCACTGTTGTTACAACAGTAATGACAGCAATAGGAGCAATCATGCAGGTTGTATGGCCAGTAGTAAAAGCTTTAATTGTTTCAACGTGGATAGCTATCCAAAACGTTATCCAGGGCGCAACTAACATAATACTCGGCATCATAAATACTTTCAGCTCTTTATTCAGCGGTGACTGGCAAGGTGTTTGGGACGGTATTAAACAGATCTTAAGTGGAGCAGTGCAAGCTGTATGGGGCATAATCAACCTCTACTTTGTAGGGAAATTACTTGGCCCATTAAAAGCATTTGGAAGCACCGCTAAAACACTTATGCAAACTGTTTGGACTGCAATCAAAGGTATTTTTACAAATACTCTTAATGTAATTAAAACAGTTGTAACAACCATTTTTAATGCTATAAAAACAACAATCTCAACTGTGTTAAATGTAATCAAGTCCGTTGTCACAACAGTCTGGAACGTGATTAAAACAGTTATAACGACAGTCTTGAATGTAATTAAGTCCGTTGTTACCACGATTTGGAATGCTATTAAAACTGTCATTACTTCAGTCCTAAACAATATCAGAAGCGTTGTATCAACTGTTTGGAACGCAATAAAAAGTGTCGTTACTACTGTGTTAAACGGTATTAAAACAGTCGTTACTACAGTCTGGAATGGCATAAAAACTGTTGTAACTACAGTCGTTAATGGCATCAAGACAGTTATAACGACAGTCTGGGAAGCTATAAAAACAACTGTCGAAACGTTAATGAATGGTGTTAGAACGGCTATTGAGACAGGATGGAATGCTGCTAAAACATTCTTAGAAAATATTAAGCTAATTCAGATTGGTAAAGACATCATAAACGGTTTAATTAACGGCATTGGATCAATGATGGGTGCGGTTGGTGATAAAGTAGCAGAAATCGCAAACAGCATCCCTGCTGGCATAAAAAAACTACTTGGAATTCACTCACCGTCACGAGTTATGATCGCCATTGCTAAATGGATTCCTATTGGTGTAGCAAAAGGGATTGAAGCAACGACAAACGTAGTAAAAAAAGCTACTGGTCTAATGTCCGCTAAGGCAGTTCCTGATTTCGGTAAATCTATTATAACAACCAAAACAGCAATGGATAACATCAATTATATTGTTAAAAACGCATCGTCAAATACAGGTGCAGATGTTATTGCCATCCAAAAGGACTATGCTAAAAAACGTGCTGAAGTTGATCGTAAGGCTGAACAACAGATTGCTGTTATTAAAGCTTCCGCATCTAAAAAGACTCAAACGAATACGAAAGCTCAACAAGAACGTATTAACAACATTATGAAAGATGCAGCAGCGAGTCGTGAAAAGTTAGCGAAGCAAGAAGCTGATGCACTCGCAAAAGCTAGAAGTAAATCACAAAAAGAAACGTTGGAAGCACTAGAACAGTTTGTTGAAAATAAAGAATCACTCGAGTTATGGTCTACTGAACAACAGGCCGGGTACTGGAAGTACGCAACAACGCTGTTTAAGGAAAATACTACAGAGCGTATTAAAGCACAAAATAATTACAATAAAGCAATGGCTGAACTAGCCAAAGAGCAATTCGAAAAAGAGAAAAGCTTTATTGAACGTAAGAAGAACTTTAACCAGCTTTCACTTACCCAAGAACTAGCCGCATACAAAAAGTATATACAGCAATATGCCAAGGGTAGTGAAGAACGTATTTACTACGAAGAAAAAATTGCCCAAACGAAAAAAGAAATTCATGATAAGTTAATCTCTCTTAATGAAGAGTATACAACTAAGATTCAAGAAGCTAACCAAAAGCTTATCGATGGATCTAAGGCGCTTACCAAAGAATATGAGGATGCGGTTAATTCGCGGAAACAGTCTTTGTATAGTGTTGTGGGACTCTTTGATGAAATCGAAGAGAAAGCAGCTGTATCTGGTCAAAAGTTGATTGATAACTTGAGAGGGCAGAACGCGGCATTCCAAGAGTGGGCAGCTAATCTACAGGCTTTAGGTGCTAAAGGTATCGACCAAGGTTTATTAGCCGAACTTCAAGCATTGGGACCTAATGCCTCTGCTGAGATCGCGGCTTTAAATACTTTAAGTGAGTCTCAATTAAATGAATACGTAGCATTGTGGCAAGAAAAATCTAACTTAGCCCGTTCACAAGCAGAGTTAGAGTTAACTGAAATGAAGGAAACAACAGCTAAAAAGATTGAAGAATTAACAGCTGAAACGGCCACTCAGTTAGATACCTATAAAACGGAATGGGCAAATAAAATAAAAGAAGTT
This sequence comes from Lysinibacillus sp. NPDC059133, assembly GCF_042755925.1. Lineage (NCBI taxonomy): Bacteria > Bacillati > Bacillota > Bacilli > Caryophanales > Bacillaceae > Lysinibacillus > Lysinibacillus sp. NPDC059133. Next base: position 62,095 of record NZ_JBHZDH010000008.1, read on the forward strand.
CGTACAGGTACCACAAAAGAATTTAACGCAATGGTAGCAACGATGCCTTCAATTGGCCGTAACGTGATTAAAGGAATGCAACAAGGGTTATCTGAATTAACACCTGATCTTCTTGCACAAGCTCAATCTATCGCTGAAAGTATCAAAGCCACTATTCAAGGCGCGCTAGACATTCATAGCCCGAGCCGTTGGGGTAAGAAGATGATTGGTCATAACTTAGTTAAAGGGATTATTATCGGTCTTGCAGATATGAAATCAGAAGCAATTAAAGCTGCTGAAAGAGTAGCTGAGTGGATTCAACCACATGTCGAGGTACGAGATATCATCAGTGATATTAGTGGTGCGATCGATGCTATTCAAACAGAAATTGAACACAAGGTAAAAGTGGATGTTGAGGTTAAAGGTGAAGGTGGACAAGGTACGAATGATAAAGGCGTACATCAAGAGGTACACTTACATTCCCCAACACCATTGAGCCCATCTGAAAATGCAAGACAGTTAAAACGAGTTGCTCAAGAAATGGCTTACAATTAAAGGAGAGGTCGCCTAATGGAGATAGTCACATATACCAATCGTTTTGGAGAGGTCGTCACATTTGGCGGTCCTCCTTTTTATTTGCAAGAAATTACAGGGCTCGGTGATGTACCAGCCATCTTACAAACACAACGGGTACCTTATGAGGATGGAAGTACCTTAATTGATGTATTGCTAGAGGAAAGACCGATTGACATTACATTCCTAATCGTAAACGCAATAGATGAGGGTGGGTACGAAACAGTATCAAGACGCAGAACAGAGGTAGCGCGTATCGCGAATCCTAAACTTGGTCCCGGTACTCTACGTTATGAAAATGACTATCTAGTACGTGAGATTTTAGTAGTCGCGTCAAGCGTGCCGGTTTTCCCGGATGGTGGTGGCCGAGCTAAGACCTTGCAAAAAGGCATGATTAATTTTGTTGCACCGGATCCGTATTGGCGTAGTTTAAAAATCGATGAAGAGCCAGCATTCAAACCGTTGTTTCAGTTTCCATTTAGTGGACCATTTCAGATGGGTATGCAACGAGACAGACGGATTATCAACAATGACGGAGATGCGGTAGCACCACTTTATATCGAGTTTTATGGTCCTGCTAAAAATCCAAAAATAGAAAACGTAACAACTGGAGAGTTTATCAAGGTCAATCAGACATTAGTTGAGGGCGAAAAGATGGTGATTGATACTACACCAGGTACGAAGTCTGTTGAGTTTGTAGCTATAGATGGTTCACGCAGAGACGTAATAAATTGGCTTGATTTAGATAGCATCTTTTTTAAACTACAACTTGGAGAAAACGACATCAATTATACAGCTGACAATGATGTCCAAGGGGCTGTCGTAAATATCAGCTATCACAAACGCTACAACGCAGTATAAGGAGGGATAAATGTGGCTGAAATATTTAAGTTTTTTAATAGTGCACCAGGGGATGAGAGATGGCACTACGCGAGTGATTTTGCGGATTTTTTTGCAAATGTTTTGTCTAGTGGGCTGTTACATAAAGACGGCACACCTAATCTACAAGTAAAAGTAAATGCTGGTACCATGCAGACGTATGTAGAGGCAGGAGAGGCTTTAATACAAGGTTATCAATATCAAAATACAACACCACTATTCTTAACACACGGATTACCTGAGCCGAATCTAGACCGTATTGACCGCATCGTCTTGCGATTAGATAAACGAAATAACGCACGATACATTAGATTGTTCGTAAAAGAAGGGGTATCAGCTACAAATCCTGCACCTCCAACCTTACAACGTGATCAATACGTATTTGAATTATCTTTAGCTCAGATTCGTTTAACAAAGAATACCTCAACGCTTGAACCGTTAAAACTTATCGATGAACGAATGAATCAAGATGTATGTGGTATCGTTTATTCGCTTATTAGCGTACCAACTAGCGTGTTCCAGCAACAATGGGATTATTGGTTTAATAACAAGAAACAAACGCTTGAGAACGATATGGAAGCATGGCAGGCATTACAGAAACAAGATTTCGATATTTGGGAATCGCAAGAGAAGGCAGATTTCGATGCATGGAAGTCGACGCAAAAACAGGAATTTTTAATATGGTTTGAATCTATTAAAGACATTTTAGAAGGTGATGTCGCTGCAAATTTGGCAACAAGAATATTAGCGTTAGAGCAAACGGTCGGAACTCATATAGCTGACGATGTTTCGCATATCAAGTGGATCGAAACAGTAGGTGGTACAGCAAACGCATTAACTGCAACAATTGACGGTCTTACAAGCTATAAAAATGGCTTGGGTGTGTCATTTCCTGTTAAATCAAACAGTACTGCAGCAATGTCATTAAACATAAATGGATTAGGTGCTATCCCTATCAAGAAGGCGAATGGCACAGCATTTAATAATGGGAAAGCTAAGGGCGTTTATACAGTTCGTTATCGTGATGGGGCTTTTATCTTACAGGGTGAGAGTGAGGTGGAAGTCGGAAAACAAATAATCACGCCGAGTACGGTGAACCAAGCTATCACGGCAGGTGTTCATGACGGAACGGGTTATGTAGTAGGTAGCCCTAACTTGATCCCTGCAAACATAAAGAAGGGTGTCAATATATTCGGGGTCACTGGAGACGCATCAACATATCCTGCACCATCACATGGAACAACAGTGGTAGCAGGTGTATATGATCTATCACAAACGAGTAGAACGACATGGGATTTTGCGAAGTCGATATACCCAAATTTCTATGGCGATGTTACGCTAGTGTTTGATCTAGCCAAATATAGTGGTGGATTAAATGATAAAGTCTATGCTTATGTTACCAAAAATGGTGCAACAATAGGGCAAGGAAATTATAGCACCAATTCATCGTCGTCAACTGTATTCACAATAAACACTACAGTGTTAGGGACCGACATCATAAGACTGTATATAAGTTGCGGATCATCAAGTAACGGCATGTATGTTAATAATTCGATGTTTTTATTGTGCTTCGGTGGAACACCACCACTTGGCGTATTTGAGAAAAACTTCTAAAGGAGGGTCTACAATGATAGGACCAAAATTATATTTCGACAGAACCACAGGTGAGGTCATTTTGACTATTCCAGAGCAAAATAATGTCGATGCAGTTGAAACCACAAAAGAGCAAGATTTCATCATGTTTGGTGTGCTTTCCGTAAGAAATCCAGAGATGGTCAACTTCATTCAGCTACCGTATGGTCAATACCGTAGCGATTTCGAAATCGCAAATAGTTGGAAGGTTGATATAAAGACAGGACAGTTACTATTTGATTATCCAATCTTTGATATTCCACTATCAGAGCAACTACAGCGTTTAGTTTCTGAAAATGAGAAACTTAAAGAAGAAAATAAAACATTAATGTTAGCACTAGCAGAGTCAGCAGAGGCACAGCAACAAGACAAAATAGAAAATCAATTAGCTATTGCGGAATTGGCAGAATTAATAGCAACTAAGGGGGATATATAATGGCAAAATTATATTGGGATTTAATTAAAATGAATTTGCGAACAGTTGATCAGGTGCCGTTGTTGTGGCGAGAAGCTGTACAAGCATTACTAAATAACGAAAACAAGTAAACGCAGCATAAGCTAGCGTTATTTTTTTGTCCAAATTTGAAGGTAATCCTTTCCTTTTCGTCGAATTAAGTAGATGGAAAGGAGAGGTTATATGGATTATTTATTAACTCCATTGCGACATTTTAAAATAGAAAATTACAAAGATAGTATACTTTTTTCGATAGATAATGGACAAATTTACTTATCAAATGATAGTGAAGATCAAGAGGAAATAGTAAGAAGTTATCAATATGTAGAGAGTTTTGGCTTAGTGCACGCAAAGCAAGTGAAGAATAATTTCGCATGCATAGTAAAGTATAAAGAGTGTCCTACTAACCTATCAATAAGAACTACAGAAATGCATATTCATTTTACGAAAAGTAAATATTTTATAATGTCTCTTTGGTTTATTAAAGATAACTCAGTAATACCGTATTCTACAACGATATCTAGTGATGAGGAGATTCCACCTCAAATTCTCATAACTGGTGAATACTACACTTTTTCTGATGGAGGAATTAAAGATGTTTCCTTTACTTATGATGAAATCAAAGAGGCTGAATATTGGGCTCAAGTACTCTTAACTCATGCTATTAAATTAAGTGGTGAGAAAGAAATAAAACCCGATGAAATTGTAAATATTAGTTTATTTCCGTACAGTGAAACCACTAGTTTAAGTAGGGCATTTTTGTATTTAGATATTGCTAGACAAGAATCATTTTTACCTGCGAAAATTGCTAGTTATATTACGATTTTAGAAATATTATGTGCAGTGAATGGTGAAAATACTTATAAAGTTTCTGAAAGAGTAGCCGCTTTATTAGGAGGGGATTCTGATGAGAAAATGGATCTCTTTAACAGTGTAAAAAAGGCATATGATTTTAGATCAAAGTTTGTTCATGGATCACATATAAACTATACTGACGTTTCAAAAGTAAGTGAGATAAGTACTGGCTTAGATGAAATAGTAAGAAAAGTTTTTAAAAAAATTATAAAAGATTATTTAAAACTAAATTATTCAAATAGAAGGAAAGAGGGATTTTTAAGTTTTGAAGAAGTAGATAAAGAATTTGTGAAATTAGTATTATCCAATTAAATCTAAAATATTAAGCATTCTCAGATTGAGGGAGCTCAAATAAACCCAAACGCTTGAGAACTTGCCTTCCACACATTGTGGAGGGTTTTTATTATGCCTTCGAAAGGAGAAAACACGTGCAAAATATCCCTTTAAGAATTATCGATAATGATTTTAACTTACTAGGCGAAGTTGACCGATACTCTTCAGCTCAAATAGGCATTTCATGGTCAGACATCGGAGAGTTAGAGCTTCGAATTAACCGATACTTACAGCATGCCGACAAATTAGTTAAAGGTAATATCATCTTCCCTTACAATCGCTTAGACCAAGCTTATATCATTAGACACCGAGAGATTGAACTTGATGAAAACGGCAAGCAAACAGAGAACTGGACTATTAAAGCCTTATCATTAAAAACCTTTACGTCTCAACGTCTTATCTATCCAGCGACAGGTAAGACTCACGAAAGTGAGAAAAGCAATGTAGAAACAGTAATGAGGCATTTTGTGAACACGCAGATGATTAACCCAAGTGATCCGGCTCGTATCTTCCCACGATTAGTGCTTGGCACCAACAAAAATAGAGGTCCAGTCATTGAAGAAAATTCGAGGTACGATGCATTAAATGAAAAGCTGAAAGAATTGTCAGAGCTACACGGGTTAGGCTGGAACATTGAGCTCGATTATAAAAATAAGCGTTTTGTATTCACTGTACAAGAAGGAAGAAACCTAGTAGCAAATGAACTAGATCTTCCACAAGCTATTTTCTCGACAGAATTCGGAACAATTGAATCTCTTGAGTACACTGAAAGTGACTTGGATTATAAGAACTTTGCCGTTGTTGCAGGGCAAGGTGAAGGTGTAGAACGCACAATCATCTCTATTGGTGATTCTACAGGTGCTGACCGATATGAGATGTTTGTAGATGCTCGTGATATATCGGAAGAAGATGAAGACGGGGAGCCACTTCCTGTTGAAAAGGTTGTAGCTAATTTAAATAAGCGTGGTAATGAAAAGCTATCTGAACATGCTCAAGAAACTTTTTTTGGCGGACAGATACTTACTACATCACGTTTAGTATTAGATAGAGATTACAGTATAGGGGACATGGTGACCGTACGTGATAATGGCTGGGGTGTCACGATGGATACTCGAATTACAGCGGCTAAAATTATTTATGAATACGGTAAACGGAAAATCGAGGTTGTATTTGATAATGACAAACCAACATTTATCAGCAAAATTAGACGTGAAATCAATGCATTCAAATATGAGTTGAAGAAATAGCTTCAAACAAAAATTATATTTGTCTAATAAAGAAGGGAAAACTTTCTTTTTGTCGAATTTACCTCTAGATTGGAGGAAAGAAAGAGATGAATTTCTTTGAATTATTATCAGGAATAAATATTAAATCGTTAGTACCTTTTGCATCAATAGCTCCATTTTTAATAGTTATGTTAAAACTAGGTGTAGATTCATTTAATCTAAAAGCTGTGGAAAAGGTTTTTATGGTACCTTCGAAGCGATTATTGATATTTTTTTCTCAAATTTTAATAATTAGTTTTGTATTATTTTTGTCTTTTTACACATTTTATGGATTACCTAATGATTTTAAAAAGGTTCAAATTATAGGATTAGCAATTATTAGTATAATAAGTACATTAATAATTTTTATAATTGTATTTCCATTGTTCAATGTATTAAGTGTTAAATTTAAGTTCTCCTTTATAGATTCGGAGCACGAGTGGGAGATTGAAAAGAGAATTAATAAAAATAGAGTTTTAACTTCTAGGGATAATGAATTTTTTAAGCATTTTGAAATTAATTCGGTATTGGATAAAGAATTGAAGATTATAATGGTGAAAAAATACCTACCAGGACATAAATTTATTAATACTTCATTTATATTAATTATTTTTGCGTTGATATGTATAATGAGTTTTAGTTTAGTTATTATTTGGAAAAGCATGAATGTTGAAGGTCTATTCTATAAAGTGCTTTTTGGTATTGTATTATTAATTTGTTATTTATCATATATTTACGCAACTTGTATAAAAATCAATGAGAATTTGATGCGAAAGTATTCTAAAAAAGAAAAATAATACGCCTTTCATATATGTTGAAGGTTTTTATTATGCGCTATGAGAGCAATTGAGATGGACAACAGTACGTGTTACTGAATCTCGATGCTTCTCATAGCTTTTTATTTTCATTAAAAAGGGCAAAGGAATGATGTTAATGGAAAGATGGGTAGCAAGAGTAAGTGGAGTAATCGGCACTTTGGTGTCTTATTCAGTAAATGGTTTAGGGATGGCAGTGACAGTATTAATAGGTTTTATGGCAATTGATTATATAACTGGTATTTTGTCAGGTGTTGTAAATCAAAACCTAAACAGTCGAGTAGGTTTCAACGGTATCATACGAAAAATTTATTACTTAATGCTAGTCGGATCAGTGTATTTACTATCGCTAGTGATTCCAGGTATCAAGTACGCAGGTGATGGGGCAGCAATTGCATTCTGTGTACTCGAATTTATTTCTATCACGGAGAACGGTACAAAGATGGGCTTACCAATGCCGGACTTTATTAAAAGCATTTTATCGATTGTGAAGGATAAATCAGGAGAGGGTGAGTGAAATGACAAAACCACAAGAAATAGAATTCCACGTAGGACATTACGGGGATGGAACTGGAGCACGTGGTATTGTTGACGAAGTACAATATGCTCGTAAATTTATTAAACGTATTTATGATATTTGTATGTCTAATGGTGTGCCATCGACGTATTACGAAGATAAAATTTCTAAAAATCAAACTCAAAATATTAACCACTTAATCATTCATCATAATGCAGATACTAACGGATTTATTGTATCTGGTCATCTTAATTCGAGTGGTTCTGTAACAGATCAAGGCATCGGAGCCGAAGTGCTTTACTATGATCAGGTTACTGTTGCTCAAAAAGTAGTAGAGGCTATATGTAACGCTAGTGGTTTGAAAAATCGTGGAGCTAAAAAACGCACAGATTTAGGTGTACTAGTACGAACTTACGAGCCGGCTATTTTAATTGAGTTTGGATTTGTTACTAGCAAAAAAGATGTTGAGTTGATGGACAAACATTTTCAAGCGATTTGCCAAGCTGTAGCAAAAGTATTGGCCGCGCATATTGGATTTACAATAATTCAAGTTGAAAAGGATGATGATAAAATGAAATTCACAAACGAGGCAACTAAAGGTGCGGTACGTGATCTAATTAAGCAAGCAGTAGATAAAAAGCTGATTGATAAGTCATGGTTAGATAAATTTGACGCTGGCACAATGACAAATGGCGATTATGAAGGCTTGAAACTTATCATTGCACAGCGTAGTAACTAAAATGTAAAGACCAAGATAGCTTAATTGCCGTCTTGGTCTAAGTTCATAAATTTAAATATATATTAAAAAATATTATTATAACAAATTAATACCACTTTATTTTTAAATCATAGTATGATGCGCCAGCACTAGGTCTTGTATCTACTACTTCAATATAATTCCAACCGTTAGTTAAATCATTAGCTAGTATAACATCTCTGTCCGTTCCAATTTCTATAAAGTTACCGTTTAAAACACTTAGTTTATGAGAGCCCTTACTATCAAAAGTTACAATGAGACCATCATTACCATCGAAATAAAATTTATAATATTTAATAGGATTATAAGTGTTAGTATAGGAGTTTCCGCTGCCTCCATTCTTTAGTTCATAAGCTCGATCATGAATACTACTGTATGTATTTATAGTAGAAAGAGTTTGAATTTGGTTTGTATTTTCTGTTTCCGCTGCTGATACACCACCAGTTAAGCCACCAAACAATCCTAGAGAGATAACAGGTACAAGTAATAATTTTTTCTTCAAAATAAAAACCTCCTAAAAATATTATTATATTACAATATTAGGATAACGTAAATATTTTTGGTAGTCAACCAATTATGGGATATAGCTGTAGGAGGTGAAGTATTTATATACAAAACAAGCACTGAAAACACAGGTGGAAAAATTATTATTAAGTTACCAAAATAAATAAACCAGGCGCTCAAGTGAAAAATTGAGTACCTGGTCTTTTTTGTTTATTCGCATTGGAATGTCTTTATAACATGCTCTATCAGCTGCGATCTAACAAGTAATTAGATTCATTCGATACAGGGTATTTTTACTTATTTATCATTCCTTTATTGAGGTTGTTTATGGTAAAATTGGACGTAAATGTTATTTGATGTTGGAAAGGAGAGTTGGGAATGAAAAAAGTTGCATTTTGCTTTTTTAGTTTGATTTTGTTTATAAATATTATTTTCATGCATCCAGTACGTGCAGACGCATTTAGTGTTGTTGGTAGCAATGCGCTTAAAGCTACAGTGATTGGAACAATGGAACGTGCCGGAGTTAAATTTGAAAATCGTGAAGCAAAAGAAAGAGCTTTTGACGCTTGGAATATGAAAGCCTATGAAAAATGGAGAATCGATGAAGCTACAGGACGTAACAAAGATTTGTGGGAGGCTTTTGAAACTATAAAAAAAAGTTCTGTTACTCCTACTCCTTTGGATGAAGTACCGGGCTTTGGAAAAGTTTTAGTTAATGCAACTTGGTTTGGTATGGCTGCATGGATTGGTGCTGAGGTTGGTCTTGATATACAACAAAATGCACTGGATAAAACTCGTATGCAGTATTGGGCTGATGGCTATCGTACATATGAGGGTATATCTTATAATCCTAGTTTTGGTATACGTTATGGTTCATTTTACGAAAAAGATGGTTGGTGGAAAATTGATGTGCTTTGGATTCTTTCGTCTGATAGGTTGACTTTTTTGAATAGTACTTACAAAGATGATCCAGCTTTATATTTTCACATTACAAAAGTTGAAGATTATTCATCAAAGGATGTAAAGATTTTTTATGAAGAACAATATAGGTCTTGGCAAGGTGAACCGTTTATACAAAAAAATGATTTTTTGTGGGATAAAACAAAAATCCCTCCATTAGAAAAATATGATTTTGTGCCTAAACCTACAGACGTTCCAGCTCGTAATATTCCAGAGCCTTTAACAACTGTTGTTGAAGTGCCAGATGTAGGTAAGATACCGGGAGTAATGCCATCTGCAGAACCTGTACCAATTATTGTTCCTTTGGGTGACCCTTTTGCTGATAATCCGCATAATCCACCGTATGAGATTCCGGGTAAAGGGCCGGGAGAAAATCTTGATCCAGGAAAAGACACTGACCCGGAGGAAGACCCTGACGATAAAGAGCGAGATTGTAATGAGCCGAATGAAGAGATGAAAGTAGATTCAGGTGTATGTGAGGGCATACCTTATTTCGGTAAAAAATTAGAGTACATTTTTGGGAATGCAACGGGGAATAAAAACCATATAGAGCGTTCTCTGGCTTTAGAAATACAGTTAAATAGCATCGGAATTTTTAATGATGGAAAAGGTAAAAAACTTGTTCTTGATAACTTGTCAGATGCTTACAATAACCCTTCAAGCATTATAAAGACCCATGATAATGGTCGAGTAGTCAGAAAATCTATTCTTACAGGCCCCACCGGTGTACTTAAAGTTGAATCTGTATGGGATGCAGAAAAATTGATAACTATTAAACTTGAAGAAGATGTTGAAGAGGAGGCAGGAGGGAATGTTGAAGATGGTGATTCCAACGAGGGTAGTGAAAATGATTTAAGTAATATAAAAGATTTAGACGATATATTAAATGACCCAAGTATATTAAAAGGGGTTAAACCTAAAGACCTCCACAAATATTTAAAAGAGAATGGGTATAACCCGCAACCTCTCAGTGGAGGTTCATTAAAAGGAAAGCCTTTCGAAGAGGGTGGTGGATTTAAAGTTACATGGGGTGGTGATAGAATCTTACAATATCATCCTGGTAGTAGACACCACGGTGGAGTTCCATATTGGAAGATTTCTTCAGGTAAAACTGGAACAGTTCGGTATGATATGCAAGGGAACATCATTAAATAATTCATAAGGATGAGTTTATGGAATTAAAGAAAAAAATTGAATCGTTATTTGAGGAATTAGGTTTTAAAAAAGTTAGAGTAAATAGTACTACACTTTTTTTACATAGTGGTATTTATTACAAAGTTACTTTTATTAAAGGATTAAAATCATATGTTATTGAATTTGCAAATAGTTATGATGAAGCAAATAACAATGTTTTTGAGGATGGCGACTTATACTCCATGTCAATGAATGAAGATGAATTAATTAAAAAACTTCGTCATGACTTAGTGAATTACTATATTAACTAGTATGTTAATAAACCTTGTTAGCCTCTTCTCCTTTAAGGTTCATCGTATTAAAGAAGACATTCAACTAAATTAACAAAAAGACCACTCTTATTGAGTGGTCTTGTGATTTAGATTCCTAATAGCTGTTTCTTTTTAGTATCGAATTCCTCTTGAGAAGAATCCCATCATCCAACAATTGCTTGAATTTTAGTATTTCGTCAGCTGCGCTAATTTGATTTTGTACTACTGGTTGGGGAATTTCAACTTCATGATCATTTTCAGCAACTATTAATAGTGAGAGTTTCTCTAAATCCTTCTTATCACATTTAATAACTAAAGGTACTTTTTCATCGTTTTCTCGTTTAAGGAAAAGAGTGGCCATCGATTTATCCTTGCCGATATTAGCACCCATAGCCCCAGCAATTGAACCAGCATTACCGAAAGTACTTCCGATTAATGACCAACCAGCAATATCAAACGCACTCTTTTGAATGTTCTCGACACGTTCCCATTTTATTAAATTTAATGTTTCTGGTTCTCCACTATTTACTGAAATATCTATATAACCAGGTTTTGTTTGAGAAAGTTTGAAATTACTACCTTGACCCTTCAACAGATCCTTACCGTTAAGAATTTCGAGGTTCATTTTAATAGGCTTCATAACACGCACTATTTGCCTTTTTTCAGTTTCTTCTTGAACTGGAGGAAGGATTCCTAAAGCATTTTGTATTTCAGATAAAAAAGCTAAGCTTAAATCAACATTATTAAAACTTAGTGTATGTTCTTCATTATCATAAGTGAAACCCATTTCAGTAGTAGTTAATTTTTTGTTGAAATTTATATTGCTAATCTTATCTAAATCATACGATAAGAAGTTTTTTTGCTTATCTGTAGTTAATAATCTATTTGATGTAAGTACAGCTAAATATTGTTTTAATCCACCTAATCCACGAACGGCAATTCCAGCATTTTCAACAATTTCGTCGTCTTGTACTTGTTCACCTATCATTTTAATTTCCTTCTTTAGGTTACTTAACACGATCCGGCCTTCAGGCTTTAAGTATTCTTTTATTTGTTCTATCGCGTACATCGAATATCCACCTTTCACATCTGTATCTACACGCTTAAACTATACCACTTTTTACAGATTGTAGGGTAAACAAACTTTAGAATTTAGGGGCAACAAACTCCAAAAAGGCAACAAATGTCAATGCTTTAAAGCGATGAAGTGGGTAAACAAAGGCAACGAGGGTAAACAGACTTTGTTGCCGTTTCTTTGAATACCGAACTCTTGCGGTCAAAGGATTCTCTTATATAAGTAAACAAAGTAAACAAATAATATCTATTGAGTGTATTTATATAATATAGGTATATGTAGTATATATAATATATACCTAATACGCCTAATACACATATACTATATACATGAGAGAAAAATTGTTGCCGGACAAAATAAAAATAACCGCTAAGCGGATAACACAGATTCGTTATCTCCAGCTTAGCGGTTTTAATATAACTACGCCCATAGAGGTTAAAAGAAGAAATATATATTAAGTTTAAACTAGTGAAATTTAAAGCTATTTGATGAGCTGCAATAATTTCTGTACTAAAGCTACTCATCATCATCGTGACAGCAGAAAAAATACTCGTTTCTGCAAATAAGGATATTCCGATTGGCACGCCAATGATTAAAATTTCCTTCCAACGAAGCCATTCAAATGTTGGCCAGTCATGGAATAGGCGGAAGCGTTCAAAGGGCACACGTTTAGCGATAATCCAAACGGTGATCAAGAAAACAAGCCAGTATGTAATCGCTGTAGCAACGCCTGCACCGATTCCGCCAAGCTCAGGTGCACCAAACTTGCCAAAAATAAAAATATAATTCAACACAATATTAATAGGTGTTGTAAGTAATGTAATAATCATTGTAACGCGAGTTTGCCCAAGCGCATCGATAAAACAGCGCATGACAAAAAATAAAAAGAGTGGTATAAGTCCGGCGCACATCGCATGAACATAGGATTTAGCAATAGTATGTACAGACGCTTCTAAATCCATATTGCCAAGAATCCAATCCATTCCGACTAATAACGCAATAAAAATAAGTATTGCTAGAACGATGGCTACATAGATGCCTTGCTGAACAGCTTTCTTTGCTGCCATCTCTTTTTTAGCTCCAACAAGTTGTGAGACAATAGGTGTGATCGCAAGGAGAATTCCGGATAACCCTATGTAAATAGGCATCCATATAGAGGAGCCGATTGACACTCCAGCTAGGTCAGCGGTACCGTACCGACTCGACATTAAAATATCGAAGAAAGAAATAAGATAAATAGCTACTTGCGTCACTAAAATAGGTACGATAATTTTTAAGATTAATGCATATTTTTCTTTTAACGTAGTTGTTTGATTCATAGTGTATAATCTTCCTTCTTTAACATAATTAATTAATTAGTATAGCATACGAATTAGAGGAAAGTTGAAAAAATCAAATATGCCTCGACATAATTAGGTCGGACGATGTTCCTCTATTTCAGCAGATGATTGGACACCTGTACCTGTCGCTACACTTTCGGTACAAAAGACATCTGTAGCTGACGCTTCGCTTTCGCTACATAAAACACTTGCTGAAAGAAGTTAAAAGCTTCATCTGTATCTTTTTGTTCGCATATAGTAAAATAAAAGACTGTATACAAAAGTTGTGATGGCTACAATGGCTTTTAACTTCTTTCAGCGAAAGTCACCACCTATATAGGTGACGAGATGAATACGAGTTTAAGTTACTTTTTAGTGCGTATCCAAGCATCCGCTGAAATAAGTTAAAGCCTCCGGCGGATGTCACGGAATCGGAAAGGAGTTCTTTGTGTAAACACAAAGCCGGTTCCGGACGCAATTATGCCGGGGCATAATTGATGGAATAGGAGAATTTATGTGAAACAACAAACAATCATTTTAACCGGTGGAGGGACAGCTGGTCATGTATCGCTCAATCAAGCGATACTCCCGTCTTTACAAGAACTAGGTTATGATGTCCATTATATTGGCTCAGACCAAGGCATTGAAAAAGAATTAATAGGTGAGGCATTTCCTAGTGTTCCGTTTTACGGTATTTCAAGCGGGAAATTGCGCCGTTATTTCTCAATGAAAAATTTTACAGACCCATTTAAAGTGCTTGCTGGAATGATGCAGGCTTTTCGTATTATTAAAAAAGTAAAGCCCCAAGTCATTTTTTCAAAGGGTGGCTTTGTTTCTGTACCTGTTGTGATGGCTGCGAAACTTGCTGGTGTTCCAGTAGTCATTCATGAATCAGATGTGACACCTGGCTTGGCCAATAAAATTGCGCTACCATTTGCATCACACATCTTTACGATTTTTGAGGAAACATTACAGCACCTACCGAAAGAAAAGGCAACGTGCACAGGCTCCATTATTCGCCAAGAGTTATTTACGGGAGATCGAGCGAAAGGGTTATCTCTTTGTGGCTTTACCACATTAAAACCGGTTCTTCTTGTGATGGGGGGAAGTCTAGGATCCGTTGTCTTGAATGATGCACTTCGTCAAAATTTACCAGAGCTTGTAAAACAGTTTCAGATCATTCATTTGTGCGGTAAGGGGAATTACGACAAATCATTTGAATCTATGTCTGGGTACAAACAGTTTGAATATGTGACAACAGAATTACCGGATTTATTACATGCGGCAGACTTTATCGTCTCACGTGCTGGCTCCAATTCGATTTTTGAATTTTTAGCACTTCATAAGCCGATGTTATTAGTGCCGTTATCTGCACAAAAAAGTCGTGGTGACCAAATATTAAATGCTAACTTATTTAAAAGACAAGGCTACGCAGAAGTGTTACAAGAGGAAGAGTTAACAAAGGAATCCTTTAGAAAATCGGTTCATGTGTTAACAGAGCGCAAAACAGAAATGGTTGCAACGATGGAAAAAACGCAAAAACCGAAAACGCCAGAAGAAATGGCGAAATTGATTTTACAATATAAAAAGTAGGCTTTTTATTCGGAATCACTACCTTTTACTAAATCACAATTACAGCAATACTATGTAGCAAAGCTCAAAAAAGCTATGTGTCTGTCATGAAGACAGCGCACATAGCTTTTTTTTATGGAATTTACATCGCTTGTTCTTCGCCTTCTGCCATTTGATTGGCAGTTGTAAGATAGAACAAATCTTTTGGAATTTTATACAAATCAAATTGTGCCTCGCCTCTGTTAACCTGTGCTAATAATGTTGGGTGACTTTCATTTGCGCTCATAACATAGGGTAGCTTTAAGGCTGCACGCTGCGATTTTATATTTTCAACACGAATACGGAGAAATACCGTATGGAAATTATAATCATAAAATAGTTCATTCAAAAAAAGCATTTTAGCTTTTTGGTTATAACCTAACCCTTGATAAGGGAGTCCAATCCACGTTCCTAAAAAGCCTGCACCATCCTCAACATCATGAATGCTAATGGTGCCGATTGGTTGACCCCAATCATCAGTAATTGTCCTTGAAATAGCGAGTCCCTTCGCTTCTTCTTCAATCAGTTGTTTTGTCATAAACCAATATTCATCAGCGGATGTGGCTTTTTGACGGACAAAAGGGAAGACAGAAGGGTGTGATAATAGCTCATAAAGCTCTGTACATTCATGTAGGTCTCGATGTTTAAGCATACGAAACGCCTCCTTTACTAGGGTAGTTAAAACAATTCCTTTAAAACATAAAGAAGAAAACTAAAATTCGTACTGGAATTAAAACCCAAAGAACTAGACGTTAAAACTATGATATCCATAATCTCCCGCAGTCTTACTGATTTTTCGACCATACCGAAAAAAGGCTAGTTTTTTTAATATAATATAACAATCACACTGCTTTATGCAATCATTTTCCTCGCTAAAACAAAAAATAAGTTTCTGCATCAGTGAATTCTGAAAAGTCGGTCATTACGTACATTGTTATAAATTGTTAATACATAATTTTTAAGAGTATTAAGTCTAAAATATCAATTTTTAAACGAAATAATGTTTCTTTAGGATTATGTTATTTCTTCGAAAGAGGTAAAATATCAAAAAATATCCTAAAAAGGATATAAATTTTCCAATTCGAAAAGAGTGGTTCTTTTAAATTATGTTATAATAGTAGTATTGATTTTTTGGTATGAATAAAAACTATATGAAAATTTTATATTAATATTAACGACTTATGGGGTGACAGCATGGAATATCTTTTAAGTGAAGTCTTATTTAATGAATTATTTATTGGCAAAGACTTTGTCTTTTTAATGAAAAAAGCGGGAGACGATTATCAATATATTCGCTTAAATCAAGCAGCTAGAGCTTTGTTACCACATGAGGCGAATGGGAAAATGCTTTCTACCCTTACCTCGAGTCGCAATTTCACTACAATTCAAGAAAATTACAATCGAGCGATTTCGATGCATAGTCAAGTTGATTATGTGGATTATGCTTATTATAAATCAGAGATTCGTAAATATGAGACATCAGTTCGGCCGTTTAAATACAATAAAGAAGACTATATTTTAGCCATAACAAAAGAGATTCTCAATGATCGTAGCATCGAAGATAAGTTTTTATTTCTGCGTTCAATGTTTGATCATGCCTTCTTTTCGACGGTCATCTTATCAGCAGAAGGGACTATTTTTGAAGTGAATTCCAGCTTCACAGAAGACTTTGAATTAGATACTGAATCGGTTAAACAGCAATTATTCGTTGATCTACCAATTGTTCCTAAAGATGAAGTAGAAAACATACAAAACTATTTACAAAGAGCAGCTACGGGCGAAAACATTGGTGAAAAACTGATTAAACTTCATACACTGGATAAAAAAGAGCGGGTGTATTTAGTTTCACTATCCCCAGTTATGAAGGGGGATAACTCATTTGCTATTTTTCTGATCATGCAGGATTGCACACAATTCACCGAACAAAAGGCAGAGTTACGCTCGAAATCTCATGGTTTAGAGGTTTTTAAGGCTGCTCTCAATTCGGCAGCTTCCATTGCTGTTTTAGATAGAAAGGCAAAAATTTTAGAAGTGAATGATTTGTTTTTAAATGCAACCGGCTTCATAGCAGAAGAGCTAATAGGTCAATCTTCTTTTAAATTAATCGAGCCTCGTAACTATACAGATGAGTTAGTACAATTAATTAGGAAAACACTTGAATCGGGGAGTATTTGGCGAGGGGAGCTATGCTATCGTACAAAATTCCATGCTGATTTTTGGGTAGAGACAACGATAGTTCCATTGAAAAATGAAATTGGCGAGACAGAAAAATATTTATCCATTAACTATGATATTACGGACAAGAAAAGAATGTTAACGGAATTGAAAAATATTGAACGCACATTCCGTCTAATTACAGAAAATACAAATGATTTGATTGTCATTACAAACGAAGATGGCATTATTATTTATGCCTCGCCCTCCTATGAGATTTTTTTAGGCTACGAAAATGTAGAATTACAAGGCCAGTTTTACAATTACATTGTCGATGAACAAAGCAAGAAGGCTTGGCAAACGTTTCTAAATAATTTTTCGGGTCAAACGGAAACACAATTTGAGCTACTACTAAAGGCAAAGGACGGTACGCCTGTTTGGACTGAAGGAAACGTAACAGTTGTTCATGATCCGAATCGTGAAAAAGTTTCACAAATTATGATGGTGTCGCGTGAGATTACTCATCGTAAGGAACGAGAGAATGATCTATTATATTTAGCCTATCACGATACGTTAACTCAACTACCAAATCGTCGTTTTTTAAACAAGGAGTTCCCGAAATTATTGGCAGAAGCAAAAGAACATAATGATTGTTTAGCTATGCTCTATATCGATGGGGATGACTTTAAGAATGTAAATGATCGGCATGGCCATGACACGGGGGATGATTTTATCCGAAAGTTTGGTCAAGTATTAATTACTGCGGTACGTAATCACGATTTAGTGATTCGTATGGGTGGCGATGAATTTATTGTCGTCTTAACAGGGTTAACTCGGGATGATAAGAAAAGACATACTCAAATGATGGATATTATTGATCGCATCCGTAATGAACTAAAAAAAGGCTGGACGATCGAAAGACATCACTTTGCTCCAACAGCCTCCATTGGTATCGCTTACTATCCGGATCACGGCCAAACATTAAATGAATTGCTAGATTTAGCAGATCAAGCATTATATAAAGCGAAGCAAATCGGAAAAAATAATCTCTATATTACTAACACTTAATCAATTATGTCTCAGTATAATTTCGTGACATCCGCCGTAGGCTATAGGCCAACAGATGTTTTTTGCGCGAAAGCGAAGCGTCAGCAGCAACAGCATGAAGTTGGTCACTTAGTCGTTGCCACAGGACGTGGCGTTCTTAGACTGAGTTCCTCTATTTCAGCGGATATTTGGACACCCGCTGAATGGAGTTAAAAAAGTCTGTACTACAAGTAGTTGCTTGTGGTACAGACTTTTTGTTTGGTGGTATGCTATAACAGTATTAAGGAGAATACCCCTTATAATTAATTTGGAATAGAAGGTGATGAAATGCCTAAAAAAATACTTTTGGTGGAAGATGAGAAGCATATCGCTCGTTTTGTGGAGCTAGAATTAAAACATGAAGGCTATGATGTATTAGTCGCTTTTGATGGACGTGAAGGACTTGCGCTAGCTGCATCTGAAAATTTTGATGTGCTGTTACTAGATGTCATGCTTCCTGGTATTAATGGAATTGAAATTTGTCGTCGAATACGTACACAGTCAAAGGTACCTATTATATTGTTAACAGCACGAGATGCTGTGATGGATCGCGTAGCTGGCTTAGATGCTGGTGCAGATGACTACATAGTAAAACCATTCGCTATTGAAGAACTATTAGCTAGAATTCGTACTATTTTACGTCGGGTGACACCTGATGAAAAAGTGGGTGGATCATTACATTTTCGTGATATCGAAATGGATGTAGCGGCTTATGAAGTTTTTGTACAAGGGAATAAGCTTGATTTAACGAAAACAGAATATGATTTACTCAAATTATTAATAGAGCATAAAAATAAAGTTTGTACACGAGAGCTAATTTTAACCTCTGTTTGGGGATATGATACCGATATAGAGACAAATGTCGTAGATGTATATATTCGGCATTTGCGAACAAAACTACCGGGTGATATGAATGCCTATATCGAAACCGTTCGTGGGGTTGGGTACGTGATGCGTGAATGAAAAAATGGAGAGGTTATTTAGTCAATCAGTCATTACAAAGAAAATGGATGCTAACATCTAGTGCTGTTATATTTTTTAGCTACACAATTATTTGTATTGTCGTATATATTTCACTTCATACATGGCTATCAAATGACGAGGCAAGTAAAATCAAACGAACAAGTGATGATTTGTTGTATTTTTTAGAGTCACAGGGACCCAATCTTACCGTTCAGGAAATTAAGCAAAATAAAGGTCTTATAGATTCTATTGCTGATCGTGATCAAACAATTAGAATGTTTAATTCAGATGGCGTTCAGATTCTTCGTATTAATAATACCTCTCAGGCTGCACCTCTAACCTCAATGGGGGAAATTGTTGATATGACGATTGATAAAAAAGATGTCTTTGTCATTAATGAACCGATTCAACTTGGTTTCTTTCAAGGATATATTCAGGTGATTCATCCATTATCAAAGTTCCAGTCTTTGATGCACTATTTATTGACGACAATGCTAATAGCAGGCTTAGGAGCATTATTGTTATCAGCATCTATTGGCTATTATCTTGCCAATTATTTAATGAAACCACTACGTGCGTTACGTTCATCCATGAAAACCGTTATGGATAAAGGATTTAATGAACCGATTCAATTAACTTATACCTCTCATGATGAGATAGGTGATTTATTGAAAATGTACAATGCGATGATGAATGAATTGCAAATTTCATTTGCACAGCAGCAACAATTTGTTGCAGATGCCTCTCACGAGTTACGAACACCTATTCAAGCAATTGAAGGGCATCTCTCCCTTTTGAAAAGATGGGGAAAGGATGATCCAGAAATTTTAGAGGAATCTATTGATACCTCATTAACAGAAATTGCACGAATGCGTAAAATGATCGAAGAATTACTAGAACTTGCTCGTCGTGAAGAAAAAGACATCGATAGTGAGGCTGATGCAGTAGCTGTTCTAGAAGCGGTTATTGAGGAGACAAGGCTCCTTCATCCAGAAGCTCGAATAACGCTGTCGAAAGATGAGGAAATAGGGCGGATATTTATAACAGAAAATGCACTTAGCCAAATTGTTCGTAATATAATAGAAAATGCAATTCGCTATTGTGAAATAATTCCTGAAATTCAAATTTCACTAGCTGTTTCTGGGAAGGAAGTATTGTTTAGGATAGAGGATAATGGAATTGGTATAGCAGAGGAAAATATTCCATTTATTTTCGATCGCTTTTATCGAGTTGATGAGGCAAGAAATCGTCAAATCGGTGGTACAGGCTTAGGGCTTAGTATTACAAAAATGTTACTTGAAAAATACAATAGCTCAGTGGAAGTCAAGAGTGATAAAAATGTTGGAACCGTTTTCTTGATGAAATTCCCGCTGAAATATTGAGAAAAATACACGCTTTATTTCATTATTCTATTCTTTGAGAAAAAAATTGCTTAATTTGCTAAAAAGAGTTGTATTTTTTGTGAAGAGTAGTAAGATTGAGATGGAAAAAACGTTCTTTAAAATATGGGTATGTTGTGTTAAACATCCTTTTAAAGAGCGGAGAAATATTATATAATTAATTGTAATTTAATTAATGGAACTGCCGAAAGGCAAAATTTGGAGGTCATTTTTCATGTCGAACAACGTTACAACTGTAAGTTCTCCATGGTCAGCTTTCTCTGGTCCTAACCTAGGATATGTGATGGAGCAATACGACTTATTCTTACAGTCTCCTGAAGAAGTAGAACCGGAGTTAGTATTATTATTCCAACAATTTGGTGCACCAGTAGTAGTAGAAGGTGAAGTAGCTGTAGCTAGTAATGCAGCAGCTCCTGCTGGCGATTACAAGAAAGTGGTAGCAGCTGTGAAATTAGCAGATGCAATCCGTACAAACGGTCATTTAGCGGCAGATATTTACCCTTTGAAAAACCGTGAACTACAAACAGCTCAAATTGAAGAAAGCGCGTTCAACTTAAGCGCTGCAGATTTAGCTGAAATTCCTGCAGCTGTCTTCTTCAAAGATGTGCCAGCAAACGTGAAAAATGGTAAAGATGCAATCGATTACTTAAAATCTGTTTATACAGATAAAGTAGCATTTGAATATAATCACGTAGTAGCAACAGAAGAACGTGATTGGATTCAAGCACAAATTGAAACAGGTTCATTTAAACAATCATTAGCTTCTAATGAGAAAAAAGCTTTATTAGATCGTTTAACTCGTGTTGAGAACTTCGAGAAGTTTATTCATAAAACTTTTGTAGGTCAAAAGCGTTTCTCTGGTGAAGGTTTAGATACTCAAATCGTCCTATTCGATGAAATTTTGAAAACAGCTGAAACAAATAGCGTTGAAAATGTACGTATTGGTATGGCCCACCGTGGTCGCTTAAATGTGTTAACACACATTTTAAATAAACCATACGATATGATGTTCTCTGACTTTGCACATGTTTCTAATGAATTATTTACCCCAGAAAACGGTCGCCTTGAAATTACTAAAGGCTGGACTGGTGATGTTAAGTATCACATGGGTGCTTCATATATGCGTGAATCTGGTATGAATGTTAAACTTGCTTACAACCCATCTCACTTAGAAGTAGGAAATCCAGTTGTTTTAGGTACTGCACGTGCAGCACAAGATGACACTTCTAAACCAGGGCAAGCTGTCCATAACCGTACAAAAGGATTAGGTATTCTTGTGCATGGTGACGCTGCGTTCCCAGGTCAAGGAATCGTAACAGAAGTATTAAACTTTGCAAAAACTGAAGGGTTCACTACTGGTGGTACAGTTCACATCATTGCTAATAACATGATTGGATTTACAACTGAACTACAAGACTCTCGTTCATCTGTTTACTCTTCTGACCCTGCAAAAGGTTATGAAGTACCAGTTGTGCATGTAAATGCAGATAGCCCTGAGTCTGTAACTTTAGTAGGTCGTTTCGCAGCTAGCTACCGTCAAAAATTCGGTAAAGATATCATCGTTGACCTTATCGGTTACCGTCGTCATGGTCACAATGAAACGGATGATCCAACTGTAACAAACCCTGAAACATATAAATTAGTTTCTAAACATGAGCCAGTTCGTGCTTTATACGGCGCTCAATTAGCAGCTGAGGGTGTAGTTTCTGCTGATGAAGTAGCAGCTTTAGATAAAGCTATTTATGCAGAAATGCAAGCGGCATATGATCATGTAAAAGAAATGGCAGATAAAGATGAACATAAACATTTAGAAATGCCAGAAGAATTAAAAGTAGAATTCCCACAAATTGATACAGCAGTTGGTGCGGAACGTCTAGGAAAAATTAATGAAGAGCTTTTAGTGTTTGAAGAAAACTTTGAACCACAGAAAAAACTTGGCAAAATTTTAGAAAAACGCCGTGATGCATTTGCTTCTGCAAAAATCGACTGGGGTCATGCAGAAACTTTAGCTTATGCAACAATTATTCAAGATGGCACACCAGTACGTTTTACAGGTCAAGATGCACAACGTGGTACGTTCTCTCAACGTCACTTAGTGTTACACGACAAAAACAATGGTAATTTATTCACGCCACTTCACCATATTTCAGGTGCAAATGCATCATTTTCAGTACACAACTCTCCACTTACAGAAGCTGGGGTAGTGGGCTTTGAATATGGTTACAATTTAGAAAATGGCCATGTATTATCAGTTTGGGAAGCTCAATTTGGTGACTTTGCTAACATGGCACAAGTTATGTTCGATAACTTTATTTCAGGTGCACGTGCTAAATGGGGTCAAAAATCTGGTTTAGTCATTCTTTTACCACATGGTTATGAAGGTCAAGGTCCAGAACACTCTTCAAGCCGTATGGAACGTTACTTACAAATGTCAGCTGAAAATAACTGGTTCGTAGCAAACTGCTCAAACGCAGGTAACTACTACCACTTATTACGTCGTCAAGCAGCATTGTTAGGTACAGAAGGCGTTCGCCCACTTGTGGTTGTATCACCTAAGTACTTACTTCGTCACCCATTAGCTGCAGCGAATGCTGATCAATTAGCAAATGGTTCATTCCAAGAAGTAATGGAGCAACCAGGCCTAGGTTCAAAACCAGAAGCTGTAGAACGCATTGTTTTAGGTTCAGGTAAAGTCATGATCGACATTGCAGACCGTATTAAAGACGGTGAAGGCTTCGATCACCTACACATTGCTCGTGTAGAACAACTTTACCCATTCCCAAAAGAGCAAGTTGCTGGTATTATTGCAAAGTATCCTAATGTTAAAGAAATCGTTTGGGTACAAGAAGAACCTAAAAACCAAGGTTCTTGGAATTATGCATTAGAAACATTACACGACCTTTCAGAAGGTAAAAAGCTACGTTATGTAGGCCGTCCTGCAATGAGCTCGACTTCTGAAGGTGATGCAGATTCTCATAAAGCAGCTCAAGCCGCACTTGTAGAAGAAGCAGTTGCTGAGCCTGTAAAGGTTAAATAATCACATATTAAATTTTTGAGAGCCGGGCTACTTGCTTAGGCAGTAGCCCTTTTATGTGCACCAATGCACGTTAATTAAAGGAGGAAATGAAAGTGGCTGAAATTAAAGTCCCTGAATTAGCAGAATCGATTACAGAAGGTAGTATCGCACAGTGGGTAAAAAAAGTGGGCGATCGCATTGAAAAAGGTGAATTCATCGTTGAACTTGAAACAGATAAAGTAAACGCTGAAATCATTTCTGAAGAAGCGGGAGTATTAACTCAAATTTTAGCTGAAGAAGGCGATACTGTACTTGTAGGTCAAGTTATCGCAGTTGTTGAAGCTGGCGAAGGTGCAGCACCTGCTCCAGCAGCACCAGTTGAGGCAGCATCTCCAGCGCCACAAGCGGCACCTGCTCCTGTTGCAGCAGCTCCAGTAGTAGAAGAAACTTCTGGTGAGCGTGTAATCGCATCTCCAGCAGCTCGTAAACTTGCTCGTGAAAAAGGTATTGACCTTGCTGCTGTATCTCCAGTAGATCCACAAGGCCGTGTACGTGTACAAGACGTAGCAGCTCATGGTACAGCTCCAGTAGCGGCACCACAAGCATCTCCAGCAGCACCTAAAGCAGTTGCAGCAGTAGATGAATCACGTGTGACTGTTGAAAAAATGAGCCGTCGTCGCCAAACAATTGCAAAACGCTTACTTGAAGTAAAACAATCTACAGCAATGTTAACAACATTCAACGAAGTAGATATGACAAACGTTATGGCTTTACGTTCTCGTAAAAAAGACCAATTCTTCGAGTCAACTGGCTCAAAACTTGGTTTCATGTCATTCTTCACAAAAGCTGTAGTTGCAGCACTTAAAAAATACCCATACGTGAACGCACAAATCGCTGGTGATGAAATTCACTTAAACAACTTCTTTGATATCGGTGTAGCTGTATCAACAGAAGAAGGTTTAGTAGTACCAGTTGTACGTGACGCTGACCGCAAAAACTTTGCTGAAATTGAAGATTCAATTGCAGACCTAGCTAAAAAAGCACGCGACAAAAAATTAGGTTTAGCTGATCTTCAAGGTGGCTCATTCACAATTACAAATGGTGGGGTATTCGGTTCATTAATGTCTACACCTATCATGAATGGTACACAAGCTGGTATCCTTGGTATGCATACTATCAAAAAACGTCCAGTTGAAGTGAATGGTGAAGTAGAAATTCGCCCAATGATGTACTTAGCTCTTTCTTATGACCACCGTATTATCGATGGTAAAGATTCTGTAGGCTTCCTTAAAACTATTAAAGAACTACTTGAAAACCCAGAAGATTTATTATTAAATTCTTAATACCTGAGTTTGTTAAAACCTTGCGAAACATTTTTTCGCAAGGTTTTTTTATGGAACATTTGAGAAAGTAAAGGTTAAAGTAATCTGAACAATGGAAACGAAGCGACGTAAAGAAGAGCCGAAGTGACGGAAAGAGAAGCTGAAATGACGGATAAAAGAGCCAAAGAGACGGATAGGACTCGAAGCGACGGAAAGAAGGGCTGAAGCGACGGATAGAGGAGGCGAAACGACGGATAAAAGAGCCAAAGTGGCGGATAGGACTCGAAGCGACGGAAAGAGAAGCTGAAACGACGGATAAAAGAGCCAAAGAGACGGATAGGACTCGAAGCGACGGAAAGAAGGGCTGAAGCGACGGATAAAAGTGCCAAAGAGACGGAAAGAAAACGAAGCGACGGATAAAGCATTCGAGGCGATGGAAAGAAGGGCTGAAACGACGGATAAAAGAGCCAAAGAGACGGATAGGAAACGAAGCGACGGAAGAAGAGCCGAAGTGACGGATAAAAGAGCCAAAGTGACAGATAGGACTTGAAGCGACGGATAAGGCAATCAAAGCGACGGAAAGGAAACGAATCAAATCAACGGATAGGTTATCCCAACGTTTGCGAAAGTTTCATAAAGATGCATATAGTGCAAAGACTATTATTTTTACTGATCAACAATTTCTTTTGAATTAATAGAAAGTAAGTTAAGTATTAATTATTTGCGGATTTTCTTTAAAAAGGATAAAAAACCCTAATATTGTAATTAGTCAGAAAAATAATAAAATTATCTTGACGAATAAGTTAGTTTTATAGTAGTATCTTAATAATCAATTAAATATTCAAACCTCACGTTTTTTCTATTGTGAGGTAGAGGCGCGGTATTTATTAGTTCATTGTTGAGTAAAAGCAAGCGAAGACGCAATGAAGAAGGATCTATCGCCGAAGTGTAAAAGGAGCTCGTACTTTTATGCTGGGTCTGCAGTGAATAAGTGCAGGACTGTCCTAGTAGATTTTTTCCAGGTTTACTAGGTTGTGCTATCTCGGAATGATGGAATTATAGTGAGGATTTGGGCAACTGTTGAAAAGTAAGACCTAAGTTCAGAGCTTAGGCTTTTTTAGTACAGTTGTCTTATTTTTTTACAGAAAAAGGGGGAGTTTTACATGAAAAGAAAATGGTTAGTAGTAATGTTGACCGTAGTGACTGCAATTTTGCTAGCTGCATGTGGTACTAGTGACAAGAAGGAGCCATCGTCATCTAGTAATGACGGGGGCAATACGAGTAACGAGGAAGCTGGCGGCGAATTCCGTATTGGGATGGAAGCAAGTTATGCTCCGTTTAACTGGACGCAGCAAGGTGATGCAAATGGCGCAGTAAAAATTGCCGATAATGCAGAATATGCAGGCGGTTATGATGTACAAATGGCGAAAAAAATAGCTGAAGGCTTAGGAAAAGAATTGGTTATCGTAAAATTGGAATGGGATGGCTTAGTACCAGCTCTACAATCAAATAAAATCGATGCTATCATTGCAGGTATGTCACCTACTGAAGAACGTAAGCAAACGATCGACTTCACAGAAAACTACTATACGTCTGATTTTGTAATGGTTATTAAAAAAGGTAGTAAATATGAAAAAGCAACATCTATCCAAGATTTCTCTGGTGCAAAAATCACATCACAGTTAAATACATCTAACTACACTGTTATTGATCAAATCAAAGATGTAAAAAAACAAACAGCAATGGATAGCTTCCCAGCAATGCGAGTAGCATTAGAAGCTGGAAAAATTGATGGCTACGTAGCAGAACGTCCAGAAGGTATTTCCGCTGCTGCTGCAAACGATAAATTCACATATGTAAAATTTGAAGAAGGCTTCGATACAGATATTTCAAATACATCGATCGCAGTTGGTTTACGTAAAGGTGATGCAAATCTTGAAAAGATTAATGAAATCTTAAAAGGTATTTCTGAAGATGATCGCCAAAAAATTATGGAGGAAGCCATTCACCAACAACCAGCAGCACAATAATATGATTGCGCGGGCTAGCTGCTAGTCCGTGCAATATCATTATACTATATTAGAATCTTTCTAAATAATAATAATGTCTTAGCTAATTGTTTCATATGATAAAAGAAACAGGGGCCCAATGAAAATGGTAGATAGCTAAGACGATTGTAAAGAAAAAGCAACATGACGTTG
This sequence comes from Lysinibacillus sp. NPDC059133, assembly GCF_042755925.1. NCBI lineage: Bacteria > Bacillati > Bacillota > Bacilli > Caryophanales > Bacillaceae > Lysinibacillus > Lysinibacillus sp. NPDC059133. The sequence continues at coordinate 89,210 of NZ_JBHZDH010000008.1, forward strand.
TTAGGAGGTACATCATGAGTCTTGAATGGATTATTTCTATAATTGAGAACAACTGGCAAATGTTTTTACGAGGTGCGTATTATACACTACTTATTTCTATTAGTAGTACAATTATTGGTGCACTTATCGGATTTTTCATCGGAATTATGCATACCATTAAAGTTCGTAAAAAGGGTGTAAAATTTTATAGCTTAAAACTCATTAATTTTATACTAACATGCTATGTCGAATTCTTCCGTGGTACACCAATGATTGTACAAGCAATGGTTGTATTTTACGGCTTAGATATAGCATTTGGTATTGATATGCACTTTATTACGGCAGGTATTTTAGTTGTTTCACTAAATACAGGCGCTTATATGGCAGAAATCGTGCGTGGCGGTATTGTTTCAATTGATCAAGGACAGTACGAGGCTGCATCGGCAATTGGTATGAATCATGTTCAAATCATGCTACATGTTGTATTACCACAAGTTGCCCGAAATATATTGCCTGCAACAGGTAACCAATTAATTATGAACATTAAAGATACAGCAGTTTTAAACGTTATTGGGGTTACGGAATTATTCTTCCAAACAAAGTCGATTGCAGGTAATAACTTCCGCTATTTCGAATCCTTCTTCGTAGCATGTGTCCTTTATTTCATCATGACATTCACAGCATCAAGAATTTTACTGTATGTAGAAAAACGGCTGGATGGACAAGATGCCTACCAAAAAGCACAGAAAGAAGCAGTATAGGGGGGCTCATAAATGACAGTTATTAAAATAGAGCATTTAAGTAAATCATTTGGGCGTAACGAAGTGTTAAAGGATGTAAATTTCCAAGTAGAAAAGGGCGAAGTTGTCTGCTTAATCGGTTCTTCAGGATCTGGTAAATCAACATTACTACGCTGCATTAATTTACTGGAAACACCAAGTGGCGGTCAAATTATTTACAAAGGTGAAGATATTTTAGATGAAAAACATAATATCCAGGAATACCGTACACATTTAGGCATGGTATTCCAGCAATTTAACCTATTCAACAATCATAATGTGCTGAAAAATTGCACAGTTGGTCAAATGAAAGTATTAAAGCGTTCGAAGGCAGAAGCCGATGAAATAGCGCTAAAATATTTACAAATTGTTGGTATGGATCAATACGTCAATGCCAAGCCACGACAGCTATCTGGCGGTCAAAAACAACGTGTAGCGATTGCACGAGCATTGTCAATGAGCCCAGAAGTAATGCTGTTTGATGAACCGACGTCAGCCCTTGACCCAGAAATGGTGGGGGAAGTTTTAAAGGTAATGCGTCAGCTAGCAGATTCCGGAAATACGATGTTAATCGTTACACATGAAATGGAATTTGCCAAAGAAGTAGCAGATCGCGTTGTCTTTATGGATAAAGGTGTTATTGTAGAGGAAGGCCCTCCAGCACAGGTTTTAGTAAACCCTCAGCATGAACGGACAAAAGAGTTTTTAAAACGGACATTAAAATAAAGTTCGGTTACAATAACAAAAAAAGTGAGTCCAAATTAATGGGCTCACTTATTTTCTAGAATTCCATTCTGCGTATATAATAAAGCAAATTGCAAATGCAACGGCTAGTATAAAAAACCATTGCGGTACACTACCAAAACTCATGTTAACACCTCTAAGTAAAATTTTTATTAGTTATCTTCATTTATTAGGGGACTCCCAACTCTGCATGTAATGGGATGAGACCTACAGTGCATCTACTGAATGAAGATCATGCCTCCTGACGCATTGTTTATCTGTGCGAAAGCAAAGCGACAGCATCAATTACGCCAAGACGAAATTGATATAGTTAAAAAAATGGATAGTTACGGAGAAAATATCGTCTTCTATGGTTTTTTTCTCCACAAGAGTACAAAAATATTATAAAATAAGTTGTAGACATTAGCTTCGTGCTAGTAAAGAGAGGTAGAGAGATTATGTTACATTTAAAATGGAAAGATGCTGCAACTGTACGTACAGTTACTTGTAAGCATACAAATGCATCAAAATATTTAGTTTCAAACGTATTAACAGTAGGGAATCAATATGATGTAAAAAATGAAACAGAAGAATTCATTTTTATTATCGATAACACTGGTAATATTGGTGGCTACTATAAAGATTATTTCGAATAAGTAAATCAATTTCGCCTTGGTGTCATTGCGTCCGGATTGTGAATTGTGCACGCACAGTTCATTCCTGGGCATCCACCGAAGGCTTTATTTTCATTCAATAGGTTTGAATGAAAATAAAAGGGTGGTTCAGATGATTTCTGAGCCACCCTTGTTTGTTGGAAAAACGAAATCATTCCCTCTTGAAGGCCTTTATTTCAGTAACATCCTGTAGATGCTCTTTTTCCTGCTCGGAAGCCGTATGAAGGTCAAAGACATCTTGGATAGCTGATTTCAGCTCATGCTGTGTTTCTTTGAATTTTGATACTTGCTGTTCAAAAGAAGGGCTCGTAAAACGATCATGTGTACGAGATAATCTTTCTTCTAGCTGCGCGTAGCGATGATCCATATGCATAGATAACATCATAGCTAACTGATTTTTCCAAAGTGGTATAAGGGTAACGATTGAAAATTCTATTTTTTCCGCTAGTGTTTGATTGGACTGTTGGATCATGCGTATTTGTGGTGCAGTTTGTAAGGCAACCTGCTGAGAAACTTGTAAGTCATAAATACGTTGATCTAGACGTTCGATTTGAGCGGCAAAGTCATTAAGCTGTTGGATAGCTAGAGGCTGTTTCGCGGCCTGTACACTAGTCACCTTTTCAGGAAGTTCCACTTCAATGGCTTGATGCTTCTTCATTTGTCCTGCTGCAATAGCAGTCGCTAACTCTTCAAAGTATCCTCTATTATGTGCATACAGTCCTTCTAGCATTTCTACATCTTTAATCATTTGAAGTTGTGCACGTTCAAGCTGAACACCAATTCGTTCTACTTGGATACTAATACGTTCAAACTCCGTTAATGTTTGCTTAACAGTAGGCTCAATTTTACCAAACATTTTTTTAAAAAAGGACTGTTTTTTTGGTTCTAATGCGTTAGGGTCTACTCGGTCTAACGTATGCATTAATGAGTCTAGCATTTGGCCGATTTTTGTGACATCTTTCTGTTTTACTTGTGCAAGCATTCGATCGGCAAATTGAGAAAGTGATCGCTGTGAATCTTGCCCTAAAGACAGGACTGATTCGAAGTTTGTCAGGTCAAGCTGACTAGCAAATAGAAGTGCACGACTTTGTGCAAGAGGCGATAGCGTTTCATACGTCGCCATCGCCTCATTATTTGTAGTCTCTAAATAAGATTGCACAAGTGGGGAAATACCTTGTATTGTATTTAGTTGAAATGCGTGATCATTTGCCGTCACTTGTCATCGCCTCGCCACTCCAATTGTTCTTTTCGTCGTATATTTGAACGATTCGCAAATTCGATTTCCATTTGAAGATGGTCGATGTCGTTGGAAAGCGCATCCTTTAAATCAATTTGAATCGTATCATTCAAATCGGTAAGTGTTTCTCTTGTTTTTGATAATGTAATTTGGATTTCCTTATCCTTCACAGGCTGCCTTGATAACATCGTATATTTATCCGTTAATTCAACAGCGGATGGGAGATGTGCATAAAAAAACTGTTCAACATTATAAAATTTTCGTGGATCTGTTTTAACTATTTTCACGATATTTTTTGAAATACGTGTCATCTCGAGTAATTGTTTAAATGCAGAAACAGAGCGTACACGTAAGTAGTTTTGACTTAATGTTTGAATGTTTTTATTGGCTGCTGTAAGTTGTGTTTCAATATGTTTGTACTCTTCTTTTGTTATACCAGCTATTTGCATGAATTTCTTTTTCTGTCTATGTTTCAACAACGTCGTACTGGACGCATATGTTCCAGCAAACAATAAACTACCAAGTAAGTATCCTGGATTTGCCGCAAATGCTGCGATAGAAACAGTTGTGAGAGAAATTAAGAAGCTAGCGGTATGTCTAGAGAAAAACTGTCCGACACTGAGCATGTTTCTTCCTCCTAGCATTTAAATATGTCTATCTTCTTATACGAAATAATCGACATAAAGTTTCAACGAAAAAATAAACCTTACATAAATTTTACTGCTATTTGTAAAGTTTCTCAATGATATTACATTAGAACAAGAAAATCCTTTGCTTTATTAGGAAGAAAAGGGGAAAGACGAAATAGAAGTAGAACTAACTGTCCGACATTGCTGTTTGATCTAACCCAGTTGAGTGGTATTAGTCTATCAGGACCAATCATTTTCTTTATATCGTATTCAAAATGAATGTGATTCGCGATTATTTGCAGTGCTTTACACGATTTTTTTATTTTTTCTTATAATAGGTCAACTATTAGTATTGTTTTTTTATCTGTTGTTAATTCCTCACCAACGGCGTTATATAATAAAATAAATAAGCGTATTCGAGATTTTATTCTCAAAATACGCTTACATTTCGAGTAGAGAATCATGCCTGCTTTAAGTTTATACAAGGCTTAAAATGCTTTAATTGTTCTGTTGAAAGAGTTGTCCCATCTATTGTATGGTACTCAAATTGCCCTAAATGGTCTTTATCATGAGCTAAATAAAGATAGATGACATTTGGTTCATCTGAAAAAATAACGTTTACCCAATAACTTGGAAGACCTGCAAAATGCCATTTACATTCAATAGATTGGATAGCTTTCTTCGGATAAGACAAATCTTCAATCAAATAGTTTTCGATTCTTTTTTCATATAGTTGCTTTTTGATGTGTTCTATACAAAATGGTGCAAGCAACATAATGATTATCCCAACGATCAAAAATTTTTTCATTCGCCATAATAAGTTCTTCCTAATATTTTCCGATAGCTATTTTTTCGACAGTTAAGCTTCGAACACCTTGTTACGCTATTATTTCTGTAAGGGGATATAGAAGGTATTTTACTTTCGAATAATAAGTCCAGACTTGCGTGCGGGCTTTTCCTATTGGCTCTAAAAGGAATTTACCGATATTATCATTTGTGAAACAAGAAATATCAAAAAGTACCATTATATGTGGGAAGAAATACGAGATCATGCCGTATATACGGAAGGGCATATGAAAATTAAAGATGTGATTATGGGCATGGAAGAAGCCTATAAAAAGTTTGAAGCAGATTCATTAAATAGCAATTGAAAATTTTAAATGCAACAAAAGATAACTGACAATCATCCGAACTGCACCTTATTGTTAGACAATTGTGGTGCAGATTTTATATGGATAATTTTCTCCTGATGTGGTGATTTAATTGTCAGTATTTTTAAATTGCAATTGCACAAATATATGCTGTTCTCTTTAACGGTTTTATATAAAAATGATGATCCGTTTCCGCCACGTCCTGTGGCAATTTATCTGTGCAACAACAACAACAACAACACACGACTGAGTGACCAACATCATGCTGTTGCTGTCGCTTCGTTGCACTGCGCTTTCGCACAGAATGAAACCCTTTTGCTGATGCTACGCTTTCGCACAAAAAACATCTGTTGGCCCAAAGCCTCTGGCGGATGTCACGGAATCGGAAAGGGGTTCACAGAGGATGTTAGCCTAAAATCATCGCATCCATGCGATAACGGCTAACTGACCTGCACCGTGCAGGCCTAAGCCGATTCCGGACGCAATTATGCCGAGGCATAATTGATCTTCATTTGAATGAGATAAATATTGTTAAATAAGTTAAACAACATTATAATAGTGTTAATCAAATCTAATGTTAATTAAATCCAATTCTTAATATGTTATGTCCAAAGTTTTTTTCAATATCTCATATAACAAAGATTGCGCCATAATGATGACTTTATAGAAGAAAGGGAGTCTGCCATATGCTAAAAAACACAAACAAGAAGGTTGAGATATTGGAAACTAAATTTATTTTAGAGAAGTACAAGGAAAATATAGAATTAATTCAAAAATCATTAAACCAACTTGAGTTGGAAGTTAGTAATTTACAAAGTGAAGGATTGATTGAATTAGAAAAGTTGACGAACGAATTAAGTATGTTGCAGATGCTTTCAACGAGTATTGAATTTAAAACTAATCTAATCTGTAATAATAATAAAACCATAAGACATTAATGACTGAATAAAATATTGATATAAAGTTTAAAGTCACATTCAATTTAGTATGGGTTTTTATTATGGTTCACACGTTCGAATGTTACATATTCTGAGGGAGATAGATTCAAGAGTGTGCGTTAAAACGTAAATCAGAAGTTCAAAGTGTTTTCTTATTTTAGGAATACCTATAAAGCTTGATACACCTAAATATTATTAGCCTTCAAAAGTAAAGAAGCCAGACTATACAACGACTTATACTTGTTATACTAGTAACAAATGCTTCTAACAGGAATGAGCATTGGACTGTCTAATCCCATGAGGGGAGATATTCTAAAATCCATAATTAACTCACGATGAGTAACGAGTTCTGTTTTGATGTGCTAAATAAGGGTTTGTGTTATATTTCCATCTCTAAAAGGACTAATGATTGAATATCTATTTAAGTGTCTATAACAGGAGTGAAAATAAGTGAAATTTATTAAACTGAAAAACAGAAACGCGAAAATTGTGGATTGGAAAATTCGTAGAAAACACAGAATATAATCAGATATTATGCAGAATACACCGAATACACAGAAAAAGAACTTGTAGATGAATTTTCTCCTATAATCTCTAGTATAGAAACGGAATAATTCGCCAAGTCTTGGACTGATATTGTTTATATTGTTCACCAAACAGTGTAACAAGAATTCTCTCTTCAATTTTTATACGATACGAATACGCAAGGAAAAATAAAATGATATTTATGATAATGGCAATGAACGAAGATAAAGATATAGCAAATCCTAAAAAGGTCAAAAAAGACCCTAAATAACCAGGATGGCGAATATATTTATATAGACCGTTTTGAATTAACTTATGTTCCCCCTGCATTCCGACATTCCTACTGTAAAATCTCCCTAATATTTTCATTGAATAAAATCTTATCCATACTCCAATTAGCCCGACAATAACACCAAAAAACAGCAATGAATTAATCGTATTTATTGTAAAGAAATACGTAATCTCTGGAATGGTTAACATCAAGGCTAAAACTACACCGATAAAAAAACTAGAACCACGATTTTGTTTTTCTTCTTTAACAGGTGAACTTCTATAAAATTCTAATAATAGGTACAGAAAAATAGGTAAATATGCTATGAAAAACATAATTCTTTTTCCTTTCAATAAAGGTATCTTATGATTAACTCATTTGTTTTTTTCAATTAGGTCACGCAATTTGGAGATCCCTTCAGAAATAACTAATTGCTCTTCCTTGTTCGATGCCTATATTTTTGCAAGTAATGGCACATAATGCTCAATTCTTTCACGGTTAAACCGTTGCAATCCAATAGTGCATCAGGCTCAAAATTAACTGAGGACCAGTTAATTGACCTTTAGCTATTTCTTTATCTATATCTTGTTGTAAAGCTCACGAATTGCTTGCAAATTTTTAATGAAGTTACCCCAATCAATTTCATTTCCCAATATAATTCACCTCTTATTTTGCACGTCAAAACAGAACCCGTTACACGACGAGTAGTGGCTTTTTATTATGCATGTAATTGAATCATTAAAAGGGTCACCGAAGGGTAGTAACCCATAGAAAAGAAATAAAGATGTATTATTTTGAAAAATGCATTAGAGGTTTGAAGTATTAATTGCAATGTTATGGATTAAATATCTATGATTTATGTTAGAAATGTTAATACGAATTAAACAGGAAAGCAGCACCGATAATAATTAGAAGAATGAATAGAACAACAAGTAGCGCAAATGCAGAACCGTAGCCAGTACCACGATTACCACAATATTGAGACATAATAATTCCCTCCCTTCTGTAATTTATAATATGTATAGTTTTCGATAGGGGTTGAGATATCTATCATAGGTTGTCTTAGAAAATGATCTAATCATAAACATATAGTATTAAGACTAAGGTAAGGTGCTTAAAGCGAATACCTGTGGAAGGAGAGGAAATACCCGCGGAAGCAGGAAGAATACCCGGGGAAACAGAGGAAATACCCGCGAAGCAAAGCAATACCCGCGGAAGGAGGACGAATACCCGCGGAAGCGAAGCAAATACCCGCGGAAGCAAGGCAAATACCCGCGAAACAAAGCAATACCCGCGGAAGCAAAGCGAATACTCGCGAAAGCAAGGCAAATACCCGCGAAGCAAAGTGAATACTCGTGAAAGCAAGGCAAATACCCGCATGGATAAAAAAGACAATGGGCGAGGTTGCTTTCCGAATACATTGTAAGTAGATAAATAGCAATTACTAAGCATTTATTATTTGCTGAATATGGCATGTTGCTTATACTATTCTCTTTAAGAGGGATATATTTTTGTTCAGTAATTAGGCCATATTGGCAGGAACTCTCGGGCATGTAGTAGAAGTTAATATTATTCAATGAATTTGTAGGTTTTTGTGATAATGGAAGTATATGTGCAAAATTAGCTTTATTTTTTCAACTTCGTGTGTAACCTAACCCAACTTTAATAAATTAAAAAATTTAGTATGAAGGAGACCAAAGTTATGGAAATATCGAAGGGGGTAGAAATGCTCCATCTTGAATTTCATGGCCATATTATTCATCCAACTCTTTTATGGGATCAAGAAATGGCTGTTATAATAGATACTGGGTTCCCTGGACAAATGGAAGATATACACGAGGCAATGGAAAAGGTAGGAGTGTCGTTCGACAAACTAAAAGTTATCATTTTGACACATCAAGATAGAGATCATATAGGAAGTCTTCCTGAAATATTACAGAATTTTGGGAATACTATTAAAGTATATGCTCACGATTTGGATAAGCCTTATATTCAAGGGGATTTAACTCTGTTGAAAGATGGGCAACTAAAGAATCTACCAAAGGGCAAGGTGGATGATATCTTGAAAGATGGTCAAGAATTACCATATTGTGGTAGGATTCGGATTATCCATACTCCAGGGCATACTCCTGGCCATATCAGCTTGTATTTGAAACAAAGTAAAACTCTGATTGCTGGAGATTCGATGTACAGTGTAAACGGAATAATTGAGGGAATTCATGAACCGACAGCACTGGATATAAAAGAAGCTCATCACTCTTTGAAGAAATACCTAGACCTCGACATTGAATCTGTGATTTGTTATCAGGGAGGATTAAGTATGGAAAATATTAATGAGCAGATTCAAAAAGTAATTTCTGAATTTAAAAAGGCTACTATGTATACTTGAGAAGTATGGAAGACTTGATAAAGAATAGAAACAAGTTGGTACTAATTAAAATAAGAAAGGAAGTACAACACTTTGGATTTTGAAACAGTTATGCAGGAGCTTGAATCCCTCGGTAAGGAACGAACTAAAAAAATGTATATATCCAATGGAGCACATGAGCCTCTTTTTGGTGTTGCTACAGGTGCTATGAAACCTATTGCAAAGAAAATAAAAAAAAATCAACGTTTAGCTGAAGAGCTTTATGCTACGGGTAACTATGATGCAATGTATTTTGCAGGCATTATTGCAGACCCAAAAGCTATGACTGAGTCGGATTTTGATCGTTGGATGGATGAAGCGTATTTTTATATGCTATCTGACTATGTAGTGGCAGTAACATTATCAGAATCAGGTATTGCCCAAGATGTTGCTGATAACTGGATTGCAAGCGGTGACGAGCTGAGAATGTCAGCGGGTTGGAGTTGCTACTGCTGGCTTTTAGGGAGTCGCAAAGACAATGAATTTTCCGAAAGCAAGATTTCCAATATGCTTGATATTGTGAAAAATTCTATTCATGATTCGCCAGAAAGAACAAAATCTGCTATGAATAATTTTCTATCCACAGTGGGGATTTCGTATTTGCCACTACATGAAAAGGCTATCGAGACCGCAAAGGAAACAGGTATAGTAGAACTCAAAAGGGACAAGAAAAAATCAAGTTTTTTAAATGCTTACGAAAGTATTAAAAAAGAAATGGATAGAGGGAGAATCGGTTTCAAGCGTAAGTATGTTAGGTGTTAAATTTAACTTTGAATCGGTGTGTTGATCCAAACGAATAATATCCTAAGTCGCATCTAACAAGGTGTGGCTTTTAATTTTGCCTGCAAAGTCAAATGAATGTATCGAATTAACTTTGCTTATTGAACTAAGAATTATGAAGGACAAAACGCATAGAGAGCAAAGTTGGAATTTATAGTAACGCCTACTTTAATAATATGTGGTCGAAATGATTGTACAGTGTCCAGTAATATATTCTATTGAAATGAATGATAAAATACCAAACTCAAAATTAGTTATTTTGAGAGAAGTAACCATTATCCGTTCTTGGAAGAATCAAAGCAATTTATTGAAGAATATAAATAAAGGGAAAACTTTCTTTATTTAGCTAACTGGGTGCTTTGGTTTAATAATATTTAATATGAGCACTTCATGATGGGTGGTCTAATTTTTTTATAAATATGGCACATTACGAAATAATACAGGCTATTAATCAATGCAGAAGTGTCTTACATTCGCCAACAATTGCATACAGTGTTTAGAAGCATTTATTGAAAGGAAGTGGAGGTAAATGAAAGTAACGGTTAAAGAATGGCGTATAATGTCTGATCACAACAAACAATTACTTTTAAATGCGGTAGCAACTAAATAAAACATAGATGCAAGAGTGATTCAACATGAATACGATCATTTATATGACGTGTTCATTTCCCAGATTGGAAAATGTATTGAGCAAAAAATCGTCCAATAAAACGAAGAAAGGTAAAAAGAAAGAGGCAGGGACAAAAGTATTTTAGCTAAAGTAAAACCCGAACAAATTTGCAAGACACTCATACGGTGTTTTGCCATTGTTCGGGTTTTCTAAATATAGTGCTTAATTAATTTGAAAGTAATTCGGCTTTCGCAAAGAGCTAATTAGTTATGTTCCAGCCTCGTTTGTCTATTGCTTATGAAAAGAGGAATTACACATAACGATCCAATGAGAACGAACAGAATTAAGGTGTTGATTGGATTATCTTTTACAATGGTATCTTCTTGGTGTTTTTTTTCAAATTCTTTTACCTCTTCTGTTGAATTTACTTTATTATTTGGAACAAATTCATTTTTATTTACATCATAGTAATAGAATCCGTGTTTGTTAAAGGTGAAAAAGTCATCTTTAATCGTTTTATATGAACTTGAAATCATCGCTAAGTTCACTTTTTCCGTATCAATCACTTTTTTTTCATAGTTTTTACTTTCTTCTTTAAACAATTCTTTTTCTTTTTTTAATAAGTTAGCTGCTTCACTTTTTACTTTTTCTACATCTTGCAGCGTTATTGCTTTTTTCAATCCCTCTTCAATAAAGGCTATTTGTTCCATTTTCATTTTTTCTTCAAATTCTTTTGTTTTTTTCTCTAATAATGATTTATCTTCTCTTTCTGCTTTAATTAGCACCGTTTTTGTTTCTTGTGCTAATATTTTAGCGGAGTCGTTTTTGTAAGAATGAACTTCTTTATTGTTTTTATTATTTACTGCATCCAGGTGCTCTTCTGTAACGATTTTTGTTGCCATGCTGGCAGATGAAAAAACGATACTCATTATACATATTGACAGTCCGATCACACTTAGTTTTTGTAAAAATCTCATTTAAATCACTCCATTTTGTCTATTATTATCCATATAATCCGTTTTTGCAGTTTCTCTTTTTTATTCAAATTTTTTCTATTTTATGAGCAATCAAGGAAACATATGAATAATCATAAGAAATATAATAAGGAGGTTAATACGAAAGAATATTTCTTAACAAAAGAATAACTAAAGCGATTAGAAGATGACGATTTCTAATACATTAAGACAAAAAAATTTGGCCTGAGAACAGTGGAATGGCGTATGCATTCACTCCAACTTTTAAATTTTATCGACAAACTTTCACGTTTTATCGCCCAACTTTTAAATTTTATCAACAAACTTTCACGTTTTATCACCCAACTTTTAATTTTTATCGACATCCACCACCTACCATACAAATGCGTCACTGTTATATCTGTTCAATTATTTCAAGATGCATTACGCTTGATCGTGCATTCTTTCCGTTATCCAAAGATATATTATTGATCAAAACATCCAAATTGGTTATATGATTTAGGTAAAAAGAAAGTAAGAGGAATCACCCTTCAGATGAAGCATTAAAAAATATGCTTGGTTTCTTATTAAAAACTAGTGTTCCACGGCTAATAGCTAGAAGAGAAGAAGAACTAAAAGAAATATTAGAAAGAGAGCAATAATATAGCATCTAAAATTATTTGCACTTGTTACGGTAGGTGTTTTTTCTGGAAGGAAAAAAAAAGGACTGGGGTATTATTCCCAATCCTCATTAATAAAATATTAACTTGCACCCAGCAACGTCATTTTATAAAAAACGTATTCATTCATTATCCATAATAACAAAAGACCTTGAAATACATAGCTATAATGACACTACAAAAAAGGAGGAGCCAGACTAAACAATGTCTGACTCCATGCGTGCATAACCTTTTAAATCATCAAAAAGCTCTAATGCAAATGAATTGGAATCTGCTTGAGGGCTAACACCCTTTTGCACAAATACTAAGAATTCATCTATAGCTTTTTTTGATCCTTCTACTTCAACCTCAATTTGTTCCTGACCATTAAGTTTACAGTAACCTTTTAATCCTAGCTCAATCGCTTTTTGTTTAATGAAAAAACGGTAGCCAGTCCCATAAACATCTCCGAAAAATTTAATTAGCGCTCGCTTATTCAAGCTTACACCTCCTAGTGCTTAGTGCATAACACGTTCTTTTTCTAAATAGGCAATTAAATTATTGATATAATAGAGAACCTGCTTAGAAGCTTGATCTACTTCTTGTAAATGAACTTCAGCCTGTTGAATATTCCCAACCTTATAAGTCTCAGCTGCTAACTTCGCCGATTCATGAACACGTAAATGATAGGCGTCTAATTCACGATACTCCTGCAAGTGTCCGAAACGTTCTACTGTGCGAGCAGATGTATACCATTTACCGAGACGACAATCCGTATGCGAAGAAACATCACTTGGTTGGACGCTTTCAAGACCGAGGAACATATTATAAATGCGCCATTTCCATAAAATATGGTCGGCTTTTGATAATTGTAAAAGTGCTATAGACGATAACTGAACATTATTATTCGCAATAATGTCATTTCGGAATCGATTAATTTCTTTCCCTAATGCGTGAATATCTCTAGATGTGTTATGGCTATAATCGCGAATATCATCTTGAAGACTAGAAATTTCAATCATTCTTGCTGATACTTCATCAATAGCAGCTGCCTGCTCCTCTGATATCGCCGCTGTATTTGTAACATCCAGATTAATACCTTCAATGGCACTAACAATTGCATTTAATAATGGTAAAGACTCTTTAGCTTCCACTGTTGCATCTTTTATAATCTCTGTCGTTTCCGTAATTGAGACTGACACATCATTTGAATAGCTCTTTAAATGATGTACATTTGTAGATACTTCACTAAGCGCTGATACTGTGCCCTCAGCAAGCTTTCGAACTTCCTGTGCAACTACGGCGAAACCTTTACCATGTTCACCTGCTCGTGCAGCCTCAATAGAAGCGTTCAAAGCAAGTAAATTCGTCTGATCGGCAATTTGGTTTATTAACGTTACAACATTTTCGATATCATTTACGCGCTTTTGTAATTCTGAAAAGGACTCAACAATCGTTGAAAATGTCTCTTCAGTTTTAAAGATTTCGGAAAGGGCGTGCTCAATGGCATTTTTTCCTTGTACAGCGTGATCAACAGATTCAGTTGTTTTTTCTGAAATACGGGAAGACATTCGAGCAACTTCATTAATAGAAGCGGCAATTTCTTCAGTTGCTGCGGTAGAGGATTGGATTTCTTCATTTTGCTTATCTAAGCTAAATACTAGATCTTTCATATACATGATTTTTGCGTTGACATCCATTAAAGAGGAAATTTCAGCGACTACATTTTCAATCGTACGTTCAGTTAATACTTCAACGAGTAATTCCTGATCAACATTGACTGCAGATTGGAAAGATTTCATATATTCAAAAGCCTTATTAGGTTTTAAACCAAAATTATGTAATATGTATGTTGTAATATAAAATGCGAATTGATTAAAGATGACGATTAACTTACCAGGCTCATATTGATTCTTTCTGAATAAATTGAAAAATTTAACGGTTTCATCCACATATTCATCATCACGAGTAGCTAAGAAAAACTGAGTTAAGTATCGATTAATATAGTCTTCACTAATCGTTAGCTGAGAGGAGAGAGAGATCTCACTTAAATAGCTATTAAAAATAGCGTTCATTGAAGGCGTGATATCTTTTAATTTATAGAAGAGAGTTTTTAAATTCTCTTCATCTTGAGAATTGAAATGGTTAAATGCAAGTGTTTTATGAAAACGTCCTGTTGCATTTAAATTTGTACCACGCTTTAATAGTTCGTCGAGTTCGGCCTTAGGTCGAATACTTGAAAACATAAAAAAAATACCTCCCAAAAATAATGAATAATAAGGTAATAATAGCATATTACAGAGTGTTTTAATAGACATTTCAAATGTGTTTGCTAAAATGAAAATATCTTATTACAGCAGGGAATGTGGCAAATATGTATACAATCATTTACATGAAAGCTGATTATGAGCCTTGGTGGAAGTTTGAAGGCTGGGAGGCTTTTATTCAAACAAATGAAACCTTTGAAACGGAGGAGCAATTTGAGTCAGCGTTGCAAAGAAAACTGCAGCACTTCCGATTAACATATGACAATGAGGTAACGAAAGAAGGGGGATTTTGGGCCTTCTGGTCAGACGATGAAAGTGTTTTTTGCGAAGCCTGTGATGATGATGTACAAATTTATCACGGTATTATCGCTTTGAAATCTGAGTCATAGAAATAAAATTTTGACATTTTAAAAAAAACATTTTTCTTTATTTGACAAAATTATGAATGATGGTTATACTTAAGTTAACAATTTAATTGCTTCACCGGAAACATGAATTCACATATTACAAAAAGTGATCGCGTTAGTTCGGTACTCTTTGTAATATGTGAATTTTTTCATACGCTGAAGAAATTACATATTGTTCACTTTTATTTTTTTGGAGGTTTTCTTAAATGAAACAAGGTACAGTAAAATGGTTTAACTCAGAAAAAGGTTTTGGATTCATCGAAGTAGAAGGCGAAAACGACGTATTCGTACACTTCTCAGCTATCGGTGGCGAAGGTTTCAAAACTCTTGACGAAGGTCAAAAAGTGGAATTCGAAGTTGTAGATGGCAACCGCGGACCACAAGCTGCTAACGTAACTAAACTTTAATTCTCAGTAATTAAAAATACTTTCGTTAAACTTAAGGCATCCTATTGATATAGGATGTCTTTTTTTGCATTCAAATAGATTTAGGCGATGAAGGACAAACGATTTTACGTATAATTTTATTATGTAAACTTAAAAATCGTTCCAAGTCATTGTTGTTTTCGGTCCATTTAATTGAATAAGGGGCACAATTGAGAGAAAAGAGGAGGGGCTGAAATATATTTTAGTAAAAAAGACCAAGATCGTGTGCCCTGCGAGAAGCAAGAGCACGAAATATCCAACAGGGAGCGTTGGCGAAACTGTGTTTTGAGACAAAGCGTAAGACGCAGTGTCAGGAGCACAGCGACGTGATTCGTGCCTTGCACACGAAAAGCGAAGTTGATTTTTCAATTACAATTATTTTAGAATTCTTCAGACAAGCCCTTTTTCAATAATTTAGTATAGATTAATTTTGTTCCTTTTGTTTTTTCTCCATAAATTTTTTACCCCATTCTCCCATAGTGTTCAATACGGGTATAAAGCTTTTCCCTTGTGTTGTTAGCGAGTATTCCACTTTAGGAGGAACTTGTTTATACACTTCTCTATGAACCATTCCGTCCTCTTCCAACTCTCTCAGTTGTCTTGTCAATATTCCTTTTGAAATGCCTGGTAACAACCTTTGAAGTTCGTTAAATCTTCTTGTTCGTCGACTTATATACCATAAAATAACAATTCCCCATCTTCCAGCGATAACATTTTGAGTAAGTGTCAAAGAGCATACTTCTTCTTGTTCTTCGCTAGGTGGTTCTCCTTGAAAATTAAATCGAGCCATTGATTGTATGATTCCTCTCTTATAAGGTATCTTTTTTGCGACTATGTCATAAAAAAATGCCTACTTTTATTATTGTGACTGTGGATATAGTATATAACTAGATTTCATTTTTCAAAATGAAAATTTAATTGGAGGTAAAAAATATGAAAATATTAGTTACAGGTGCAACGGGAAAATTAGGGTCAAAGGTTGTAGAAGCATTATTAAAAGCTATACCGGCAAGTGAGTTGGCCGTTAGCGTTCGAAATCCGGAGAAAGCAGAAAGATTTCGAGCTCTCGGAGTAGAAATTCGACACGGAAATTTTGATCAACCAGAAACATTAGATGTTGCCTTTTCAGGAATTGATCGAGTTTTAATTATATCTACGTTTGGGGATTACGAAACAATAATGAGACAGCATACGAATGCCGTAGCCGCTGCTGAACGTGCTCAAGTGAAATTTATTGCTTATACTAGTGTAACAAATGCAAGTGAAAGCAAATTTTTCCTCGCTTCATCTCATAGAGCCAGAGAAGAAGCTATTTTGAAAACAGGTATTCCTTACTCATTTTTACGAAACAATTGGTATTTTGAAAATGAAATTGGTAGCATCCAGGGCGCGATGGTAGGGGCACCTTGGATTACATCAGCAGGAAAAGGAAAAGTTGGCTGGGTACTTCGACAAGATTTAGCGGAGGCGGCAACAAATGTATTGATTGGGCAAGGACACGAGAATACAATTTATGAGCTTTCTGGAAAGCTAATGACGCAAGAGGAATTAGTAGCTGCTCTTGGAGATGCATTAGCGAGAGAAGTTCATATACAACAAGTCGATGATGCTACTTATGCCGACATTATGAAAGGCGCAGGAGTACCAGAAGCACATCTTCCTATGCTAGTAAACATACAAAAAGCTATTCGAGATGGTGGTTTAGAAATTGAAAGTAACGATTTAGAGAAATTACTCGGTCGCCCTGCTACATCGATAAACGAAGCTCTTAGTCATATTATTAGTGAAATCTCTCAAACAGGAAATTAAAATTAATCAAAAAAATGACCTTCTTAATGTAATGAAGGTCATTTTTTAAAAAAAGGACTAGAAGGCTTTACTTCTGAAGAATTAAACAACTATGTTTTCAACTGTATTGTAGCCGTAGGTATTATTTATTTAATATACGCTGTAACACCTGAACGGGTATAAATAAACCGACACGGCCATATGGATCTTTTTTCGCCGTTGCAAAGACAATTCCGATAACCTCACCATCAGCATTTATGACAGGGCTCCCACTATTACCTCGATAAACAGGGGCATCCATCATCATAACAGGTTCCTTCCAATCTTCAAGGGATGTTGACTCCAGTAAAGTTCCTTCATTTGCAATGCCCGTAAAGGCTAGTGGATTACCAATGAAATACACATGCTCATTTTTGCTATAGCTCGGATTTTTAGCAAGTGAAAGGGAAGGTAGATCATCACCGGTTACTTGCAATAATGCTAAATCTACGTCTGGGTAACTTTCCACTAACTTGGCACCCATTAAACCTTCCTCAGGGAAAACAACGAGTAATGATTGAGCACCTTCTACAACGTGTGCATTGGTTACGATAAGTCCATCTGAAGAAATCACAAAACCAGTACCTTTACTAGAACCTGTAGAGATCTCTACAACAGCTTTTTTATAGGTTTTAATATCTTCTTGCGCTGATAGCCGAGCAGACACCTTCAAAAATTCAAGAGCGGGAATGGAGTAAATTTGAAAGATAAGTGCAAATGTATTCAAAAATAACACAAATGCCATACTCCAGACAATCCATTTAACAATCGGTTTTTGTTTTTTAGGCTTTTTATCTTGCCGCTGTTCTTCTTGTTCTTGAGCTAACGCCTTTTGCTGTTCAGCGAGGACAAGCTCGATCAATTCTTCTTCCGTCAATTCTTCATCTGTTGTTGTTCTATGTATTTCACTCATAAAAGCCCTCCTTACTCAAAATGAAAAGCGCCCAAGCAGGACGATTGTAAAGTGTATTTCATGCAAGTTCGGCTCTTTCATTTGTTTGATGTTCAACAAGACTGTTTGTTCTGGTGTTTTGTCCTCTGCCTTAGTATCGCTTACCGTCAACGAGTAGTGTAAGAGAGAGTACAAGTTCAAGGTGACTTATAGGCAAGCTCTTCCAGCTATTTCCCCTCATTATACTTGAAGTTCCTAGGTTATACGAATGTTAGGAAAACCAGGTTTCTAGAAAGGGAATCTCTTTGCTAGTTGCATTGACGCGTACACGTAAGCCGATGGGCATGGCGTGCAGGGGATGAGTGTGGCAGCAATCAACATCCGCGATGATAGGCATAGTTCGTCCATCTAGCTGCTCTAGCAATACATCATATGGCTTTCTTCCGGTCCCTAAATCATCATATTGTTCATGTTTACCTAAAATAATTGCTGAAGCTTTGTCGAAAATGCCGTGTAGTTTTAGCATGGCAAAGTTTTTCTCAACGACAGCTATAGTTTTAGATGTGTCTTCAAGAAGTAAAATATCTCCCTCATGAATGTGAGGGAAGTAAGATGTTCTAATGAAGCCGTTCAACGTATTTATATTGCCACCTATAAAACGACCTTCAGCAATGCCAGGTTGAACTGTAACCCAAGAGTTGTGATGCTGAGTTTTTTCAGTCGTTTTTTCTAACCAGTTTAGTCGATCATCTGTCCATATAGGTGGAATTGGCATGTTATAGGGAATCGATAATGAATGTAAAAACAAATCTTTAAAATATAGCTCGGTATACTGGACAAAAGGTGGGGATTCACCAAATGTAGAAGCAACAGAAGGTCCATAAAAGACAGGAACACCAGTCATGGCGAGAAGTATAGCAGTAACGTCGGATAAACCGATAAGTATTTTGGGATTTTGCTTAAATGCTTCGTAGTCTAAATATGGCAGCATACTTTTGGCATTAGTACCTCCCATTGTTGGTAAGATCATTTTGATGTGGGGATCACGAAGTAGGGCATTAAGCTCTTCTGCTCGTTCTTTCGGTGTACCGGAGCGGTAAAAATCTCCTTTTCCAGTTAAAGAGCCTTCTTTTATCGTAAAGCCGAGTGCTTGTAGACGTTCCTTGCCTCGTTCATAGCGAACCTTTGCAATAGTTGTAGCAGGTTTAGAAGGCGAATAAATGCCAATGGTATCGCCTTTTTTTAATGGGGGAAACATAAAATACCTCTTTCTATTTAACTTCTTCCAGCAATTATTTTCTGTAGCGAAAGCAAAGCGTCAGCTACAAATGTTTTATGTAACGTAAGTGAAACGGCAGTTACAAATGTTTTATGTAACGAAAGCGTGGTGAGATGAATGCTGGTTTAGATAACTTTTCAGCGTGTGTCCAAACACCTGTACCTGTCGCTACGCTTTTGGTACAAAAGACATTTGCTGAAAGGAGATAAAGTCTTTAGCAGAATATGGACGCAATTATGCCGTGGCATTATTTTGATTATAAGACAAAGCTATTATACATTATTACAATTTTTTGAGCATGTACTTGTACTTTACTAGAGAGTTGTAAAAAGTAACTGAAATGGATAGTTGTAACAGAATAAAAAATAATTATATTATGTAAACTGATTGCTAGAAACTTGTAAGTGAGTTTAGAATTTAATATGATAGAAATGAATTTACGAAAAATGGGGGACGTTTATATGTATCGTCATGTAGAAGACTTTTTAAATGAGTGGTCAGCATCAGCACAAGGTACTATTCAAGTATTAAAAGCAGTAACAGATGAAAAGCTAGAGCAAAGCATCGTGGAAGGTCATAGCTCACTAGGTTGGTTAGGTTGGCATTTAGTTGGAGCTGCTGGTTATTTCAGTTATTTAGCAGGTTTAAAAGTGCCAATGACTCGACAAGAAGATCCAATTCCATCTACAGCTGCTGAAATTGTAGCTGCTTATGAAAATGTAGCAAATAGTGTGAAAGAGGAAGTGGCAAAGCTATCAAATGAAGACTTGCTGGAGGAAGTAAAAGGCTTCACTGGACCAATAGCTAGAGGTGCATTATTACGTGTAATGGTCGATCACCAAACGCATCATCGTGGACAAATGACGGTGCTCCTACGTCAAGCCGGTTTACCAGTACCAGGCGTATTGGGGCCAACGAAGGAAATGCAATAATTTTAGTGCAGCAGATAAACTGTTATCTGCTGCATTTTTATTTATGCTGGCAAGGGGCATTGTCAATCTTAGCTTTATTATAAGATAATATTAAAAGTGGAAGGTAGCGCATTCATCAACGCTTTTTTATAGCGGAATGAATAATGACAAATCGACCCATTTTTCATTGTAATATTTCGATAGGTTAAATCAATCTTTTGAATTTGTTGTAAATTAACAATATATCCGCGATGGCATCGGAAAAAGCGGTCATCCAATTGCTGCTTAATATCTGTTAAATTATTGAAAAATTCATAGACACCGCTTTTCTCAATTAGCTCAATTTTATGAGGATTTGGTGATGTAGCAAAGTAATAGATATCATTAAAAGGAATTATTTTTATATGTTCGCCTATTTTCACTTGGAACGACATATCAATTTTTTGAGCATGAATTTTTTTATGTTTTTGATAAGCAATATATAAGGTATCAATTAAATTTTCAGTTGTATTTGCCTCATTTTTCACGATAAAATCTAATGCCGCCACTTTGTAAGTAAACGTTAGCTTTAATTTGTCCGCATAGTTGGTAATAAAGATAATGGTTGCCAATGGATCTTTACTGCGTATAGCATTCGCTAGCTCTAAGCCATTTATCTCATGCTGAAGCTCAATGTCTAATAAAAAGCAATCTGCTCGATGCTCCTTTAAGTAGGTAAATACTTCAGACGGATTAGAGGCAATTAAAGCAATCTCAATTTCCTCATATTGAAATAAAAAAGAGTGAACAATGGTCGATTGTAGATATTTCCGTTGACGTGCGTCATCCTCACAAATAACAATTTTCATAGTAGACACTCCCTAAAAGATTTGTAGCTCCTGTATAAAATGTTGCTTTTCGATACGCGTGTTTAATGTAACATTAGGATAATTCTGTAGAATTCCCTTCACATTAGCTAAACCAATCCCACGCTTGTCTCCTTTAGAAGAGGATTGATAATCAAAGATAGTCGAAATACTAAAATTTGCATCCTGTAATGGATTGTCAATAACGATAACGACAGATTGTTCATGTGAGGGGAGAATGGCAATATGCACGACCGAATCGGCTATAGCAACACTTGCTTCAATAGCATTATCAATCAAAATGCCTAGCACCCTCGTTAAATCAATAAGGCTCATATGAACAGAGGCAATCGTCTGCGGAATTTCTATCGTAATTTTTTGTTGTAAACGATTTGCTAGTAACAATTTAGAAGATAATAAGCCTTTTAGCTCGACAATTTGCAAATTTCCCAATGTACCAATTATCTTGCTTTGGAATAAGGTCTGCTGCTCCATCTGCATAATATCCGAATAAAAATATTGCCTTAACCCCTGTAAATCTTTATCTTCAATATAATTTTGCAAAGACATTAAAATATTTATATAATCGTGGCGAAACTTTTGCATATCTGCATTCACTTGCTCCAATGCATGCAGATATTCAAAAAACTGCTGCTGTACCACTTCCTTTTGCTGAATCGTCTGCATTTTGTTGAGATTTGTAACGAGTAAACTAACAGTAAGTATAATCAATAAGATGTATGTGATTTGAATAAAGAAATTTACAGTCGTCAATGTCTTATTATCTTGCCCCCCTAAAAAAACATATTTAGGTAAAACATTCCGAGTGTCAGTGTCCCGATAAAAATTAGCAATAGCTGCATTTTCGAGGACAAACACAGCGAAGACCACTTCTTTTTTACAATAGTTTTATAGATGATAATAAGGGATATAAAGCATAATATAAACCAAAGAGTTTCTAGTAGAGTTGAATTAATAGCAAATTGGCTATTGACAAGCAGTGAAAGATTATCTGAAAAAACCGTAAGTATTAGAACGACAATAACATCAAAAAAAGCTATATAACTCTTTTCGAACGAGTAAAATAACAAACTAACAACAATAAAGAAATAGCAAATAGCAATAAGTTTTGAAGCATATGAGAACAATAAGTAAAAAGGTACTATAACAAAACTAATAAATTGTAAAAGTATTATTTTAGTTGGGCGAATAGTAAGGAGATAGAACAATGTCCCAAGAATAAAAGTAACATCTCTTAATAAGTAAAAAAGCATATTAGGCTACCCTTTATATAAAGGATGTTCTTTTTAAATTTTCCAGAAAGTTCTTCTCCGTTAACTGGCATTCTACAAACATAAACCATATTATTTTTGGTGATACACATAATAATAGATGAGCTATTTTTGATAAGCACTTCAAGATGATTCATGTAAAATAGCCTCCCTTTTTTTGAATATTTATTTCGAATAAAAGCATAAAGAGATTCAAGAGAATACCTAATGCTATGAATTTTAGTGAATCAAATAACATTAAATAATAAATAATAAACAGTTTACCTACCTCGCAAAGAATCAGCTTAATACCATATTCTTAACTTCTCTGATTGAAAATGTGATTCGAGCGTAAATAGATTCCTCCGTAAATACACATCTTTCTTTCCTATTTTACATAAATTTCGTGAAAAACGTGAAGAAATTTCTTGAAATGTCATTTATTCTTCCGAATCGTTAAAATAGCTACGAGAGTCGATTTTTTGGGGAAATAACTTTATTTTCAGGAGAAATTATCCTATATGAGCTACTTTTAGTGTACTCTACTTACAAGATATGATATAGCTAGCTAACATTCAATCATTAAAATAGTAATTTAAAAACTTCATATCTTACAAAAAACGAAGGGAAAGATGTAGAATGAAAAAACTATTATTAGGTTGTTTAGTAGTATCCTCTTTAGCTATGCCGGATCTTGCTTTCGCAGCTGATTCAAGTGAAAACATCTCAACTAGTACAGATGATAATACGACTATTCCAGCGTACATGGCACCGGGTACAGTTATTAAATTTAACGAACAGGAAGAATCTGTTGTTTTAAGAGAAGGAGATAATACAACAAGTTTAATGCAATCTAGACTTCAAACAGTGGATAGTGAATCAGATTTACCAGTTATAAAACCTGGTATGATAGTAGTCTATGATGCTTTAGGAGCACCGATTGTGGTTGTTCCAGAAAGTAGAGAATCCATTAATGTTGAAATGAAAGAAATTAGTCCGTTAAAAGGAATACTTCCTGTAGCCTTAAAAACAGAATCGGGTAAAATTTCTTGGTTTGATATTTGGGCAGAAAGTTCTACAGCATCTGGTCAAAAAGCGGATGATGGTGCAGCTCATAAATCAATAGGTTTAAAAACATCTGTTTCTGTAAAAAGTAACGATAATTCAAAAACTACAACAGTTAGAATTTTAGATAGAGGACCGTATGTAAAGGGAAGAATTTTAGATATGTCTAAACAATCATTTGGTAAACTACATTCTACGAGTACGGGGTTATTTAACGGTACGATTAGTTGGAATGGTTAATAATTCTTTCTGATTTATCTATTTTTATGGAGATGAATAGTCAGTTTACACTATCTTTTTTGGCGTAAACTGACTTTTTCAGTGATTCTGATTGAAAGTAGATTCTTTTTAATTAGGGGAAATAGGCTGTATAGATTTAAAAAATAACTGAGTTCCTTATCAAAATGAAATGTAGTGTTTAAATGGTTATTGGTATGTGATAATGCAATTCTAAAATAACTTCGCAAAGGATGAAGTGCATAATGTATAGATTTATTTTTAAATGCAAGAAAATGATAGGTGCCAATGGTATCATTTTTTTATCGTTACTATTAGTTTTGTTTGGGTGTCAAAAGAAAGAAGACGACAGTACGCTTGTTAACAAAAATGAAGAGAACAGTACAACTATTGATGATAATGAAGAACTCATTGTTTCTGTATTTGATAAGGAAGGCAAAAGTAGCGTAGTAGAGATAAATGCTGAAAAAAATGTAGAAAATGAATTAATTAATAATGAAGAGGTTTGGTTACATGCAACACTTTCAGGCAATAAACAATATCTTGCCTATACAAGTGCAAAAGGTGAGGGACCTTGGGAGATTTATTTATTAGACAGAAATAATAAAAAAACTTATCAAGTTACAAACGATACTTTAGGACAACTTATTCCTAGATTTGGTGATAAGGAAGGCAACACCATCTACAGTGAAATAATAGGAGCAACATTCCCTGTCTCCAAGATTGCGAAAGTAGATGTGCAAAAGAAGAATTCTATTGTATTTGATACTGAACAACCTGACCGCTCTGTTGAAATGTATGATATTTCTAAAGACAAAATTATTGGTGTATTTGTCTCTGATAAAGAGAATACGGCAAGACGGCAAGCTGCAAATGAAGATGGTGGACCTATAGGGCAAATTATCTATTCAATATATGAAATGAATTTAGATGGCTCTGACATGAATTTTGTAAAGAATATAAAGGCCGTCGATATTGATTCGATTGCATTGGGACCTAATGGGAGTTCTATTATTCTTGGAGGGAAAAGTATAAATAAAGATGAAGGAAGCGGTATTTATCAGTTATCTCTTACAGACAAAACATTAACCACCATATTAACAGATCAAATGATTAAAAACAGTAAGAATCCCATATTATCAGAGATTGGTCATAGAAGGTTAGCAGTATTGTCAAAAAATGAGCGATTTATTTATTTTTCAGGTATACCTAAAAATGCAGAAGATGTTAATTTTGACGGTATAATTTCTAAAATACAATGCATCTATAAGTATGACATAGAAAATAAAGAAATAACAAAGGTTTATGAGTATAAAAAACCAGCTTTTTTTACGGATTTGACGGTTACGTATTAGAGCATTTCTTTTGATAAAAGGTGATGAAGGTATGAAGAAATTAGTGATTTATTTTCTCATCACCCTTATTGGCTTTTTTTATCAATAAATTAATATGAAGGAATCCTAATAAAAATCCTTTCAAGTAATAGTATTCAAAAAAATACTCTCCCAAACGTATTGGGAGAGTATTTTTATATAGGAATGTATTAGTTTAAGCCTTGGCTATCTTTCCACTCTAGGAATTCATCATAAGTTAATAGTTTATCTAAAATTGTGCCGTCTTCACGTATTTCGATGACGCGGTTCGCAATTGTTTGGATGAACTGATGGTCATGAGATGTGAAGAGCATCGCACCTTTGAAGCGCATAAGTCCTTCATTTAGTGCTTGAATAGATTCAAGGTCAAGGTGGTTCGTTGGTTCATCTAGTAAAACAACGTTTGCTGTAGCAAGCATCATTTTAGATAGCATACAACGTACTTTTTCGCCCCCTGATAAAACTGAAGGGGATTTTTTCACTTCTTCACCAGAGAATAACATACGACCTAAGAAGCCGCGTAAGAAGCTTTCTGTTTCATCATCAGGAGAATATTGACGTAACCATTCCACTAATGATTTCTCTGAACCTTCGAAGTATTTATCGTGATCATTTTCAAAGTAGCTTTGAGAAGTTGTTACGCCCCATTTGAATGTACCAGCATCTGCTTTTCTTTCGTCCATTAGAATATCAAGAAGAGCCGTTTTTGCCATTGGATTACCAAGTAAAATGATTTTATCCTCTTTGTTCATCGAAAAGCGAATATCTTTAAATAGTGTTTCGCCTTCATTGCTTGCTGTAAGGCCTTCCACTGTTAACACATCATTACCGATTTCACGTCCAGTTTGGAAGTTGATGAATGGATATTTTCGGCTAGAAGGTTTAATGTCGTCAAGCTCGATTTTATCCAACATTTTCTTACGAGAAGTTGCTTGGCTTGATTTCGAAGCGTTCGCAGAGAAACGAGCAACGAATGCTTGTAGCTCTTTAATCTTTTCTTCTTTCTTCTTGTTTTGGTCTGCCATCATTTTTTGTGCTAATTGGCTAGACTCATACCAGAAGTCATAGTTCCCAACATATAATTGGATTTTAGAGAAGTCTAAATCCGCGATATGCGTACACACTTTATTTAAGAAGTGACGGTCATGGGATACGACAATAACTGTATTTTCAAAGTTAATTAAGAATTCTTCTAACCATTGGATTGCTTTTAAGTCAAGGTGGTTGGTAGGCTCATCTAGTAATAGAACGTCTGGTTTACCAAATAGAGCTTGTGCTAATAATACTTTGACTTTGTCAGAACCTTCAAGGTCAGCCATTAGCATATAGTGAAGCTCGTCGCCAATCCCTAACCCGTTTAATAATGTTGCTGCTTCTGAGTCAGCTTCCCAACCATTTAGGTCAGCGAATTCACCTTCTAATTCAGCAGCACGCATGCCATCCTCATCAGAAAAGTCTTCTTTTGCGTAGATAGCGTCTTTTTCAGCTTTTACTTCCCAAAGACGTTTGTTCCCCATAACAACTGTATCTAATACATTGAATTCATCGTATTCAAAGTGATTTTGTTTAAGGACTGATAAACGTTCGTCCTTGCCCATTGATACGTTACCTTCCTGTGCTTCAATTTCACCAGAAAGAATTTTTAAAAATGTTGATTTACCAGCACCATTCGCTCCGATTAAACCGTAGCAATTCCCCGGTGTGAATTTTATATTTACGTCTTCAAATAGTTTACGATCGCCATAGCGAAGACCTACATTACTTACTTGAATCATGCAAGTTCCTCCTTTTTTCACAATGGCACTAGTATATCATGAAATATGTACCATAGTCTATAAACATTATTAAATCAACGTTTGGCGTTATTTTAACAATGAATTACCTCAGATTCCTGCCGTTCCACCTGTAACTAATATTGAATAAAGATCTAGATTTTTTCAAAATATGTCCATGTTAGCGTTGTGACTTTACTTCCAAAATGGCTTTCAATGTTGCTTTTTCTATGTAAAAATCGCTTTTTTCTTCTGTTCGCGTTTTTTTGAAGCGTCCAGAAATATCTAAAGTAGTATCGGAATAGTAATCCCATCGTTAGATACCTTAAGAAATGAACATAAGAATGTAACTTTATAGAAAATAATAAGTCTATATATATAGGAGGGATAAAGTATGAATAAATTCCCACTTTGCATGTTGACATTTTCAGCTTCATTGCTTTTAAGTGGTTGTTCTGTAACAAAACAAGATAATGCTGTACAACAAAGTAAAGAAAAGCATACGTAATTAGTGATGGTAATATTTATTACTCTTACACACTTTATGATAATGAATATACAAAAGATGAAGTATATGGCGAAGTTAAGAAGGTAGTACCTTCAGATACGATTATAAAAGAAGATTTAACTTCAAATTATTATGATGACGGAACACTTATATACACAGCAAAGGGAAATAAGTGCATTAAAACAAATCTTAACTCTATAAGGGAGAATGATTTTTTTGAAAAAAATTAGTTTGATCTTGTCTTTTATGTTTTTATCAATTGGTTTAATTGCTTGCCGACAAAATAATGACAAGAAGGTTGATAATGTAACGTTTAATACAGAAAACTTGGAAACGAAAACTGAGGCCATATTGTAGTTTAATTTTTGATCATCATAAAACAATCATAAAGACCTACGACAATTTTATAGGTTCTAGTTGCTTCATTGCTACAATATCGCTAGAATGATTATGTATCTTTTTGTTTTATGTTATACATACATATTTATTGTTTCTTATGCTTTAAATGCATTTGAAAAGTTCTTAAAGTTGATATTCTGCTATTCCAACTCCAACGTTTCACCTCTACGAATATCAGTATAGGTAACTGTCAGTAGAAGACTATTTTCATTATATTTTCATGTCGCACCGTCCAGAAATGTGCTACCACTTGTTATAGGAAATAATAAACTTTGAATTGTTTTAGAAGGATTCTATTTTCCTATTGCATGAAAAATTATTTTGAAGAGTACCTAGACTGTAACGACCTACTAGGTTTGCTACGAACTCATGTTGAAATGTAAAACCGTTAATAACTATATAAATATGTCATGTCAACTTTTTTAAGAGATGAGCATGATTAAAAACAAGAAATACAGATGGGAATTTTATCAATTGGAGGTATGTTATGGGTAAGGGCTTGGTAAGATCAGCCATTTTAATAGTAGTCATTGTACTAGGAATAGGAAGCTATTATTTTATATCAGATATTAGAAGTGAAATGGCACATAAAAAACTTTTGGAAACCTATGAAAAGCCAATTCCAAATGAAACTATATATGAAGAATATGATGTAATTGTCATTGGTGGAGAACCAGAAGGGGTTGCTGCTGCATTATCAGCAGCTCGTAACGGTGCAAAAACACTGCTAGTCGAAAAGCGTGAGGAATTAGGAGGGCTATTTACGTATGGAATGCTCAATTTCCTTGATATACCTCGAAATGACGCTAAACGACCGGTCAGTATGGGTATTTTTAAAGAATGGCACGACCTTGTTAGAGGGAAAGATGCATTTGGAATTTTAGATGCTAAGGCTGCCTTTAAAAAGCTTGTCGATGAAGAACCAAATTTAACGCTTTCTGCACAAACAGAAGTCGTAAATGCCAATCTTGATAAGAATCAGCTAACATCAGTGAAATTAAAAAATAAATATGGCACGTATGTTGTGAAAGGCAAGGCATTCATTGATGCTACACAGGACGCTGATTTTGCTGCAATGTCAAAAGTTCCTTTTTTCATGGGTGGAGAAGATATTGGCATCAAGGATAAAAGAATGGCTGTTACCTTGATGATTCATTTGAAAAATGTTGATTGGGCTGAGGTGAAGAAAGCAGCAAACTCAAATACTTTTGGTGGTGCTCACCTGAATGATTCAGTTATGTGGGGGTTTACAAAACTTCATGATGACTATAAGCCAGTACAAGAAGGTACGAGATTACGAGGCTTGAATTTAGCAAAAGTAGATGATGAATATTACATTAATGCTTTACAAATTTTTGGAATTGATGGCTTGAATGAAGGTTCAAAACAAGAAGCGATTGAAAAAGGAAAGAAAGAGACAGACTATATTTTACAATATTTGAAAAAGAAGTTTCCTGGCTTTGAACATGCAGAAGTTGTGAGCTATCCGGAGGAACTATACGTCCGCGAAACAAGACATATTTGGGCAGAATACCAATTACCGATGTCCGATGTTTGGAAGAATAGTGATCATTGGGATAGCATTGGCTTAGCTGCGTACCCAGTTGATGTACAAGCGCAAACGCCTCACGATTATGGATACGTTATTTCGGCTCCAAATCAATATGCCATTCCTTTCCGTTCTTTAGTGCCTAAAGAAATCGATGGCTTGCTTGTAGTGGGTCGTTCTGCAGGGTATTCATCGCTTGCAGCGGGAAGTGCACGTGTCGTTCCAACGGGTATGGTGACTGGACAAGCAGCAGGAGCAGCAGCAGCATTAGCGATTAAAGATGACGTAACCTTTAGAGCAATGAGCAAGAACAAAGAGCTTATCAATACCTTAAGGGAAGATTTAAAAAAACAAGGGGCTTCTGTAGATCCTTTTAATATGGATTATCCATATAAAGGTGAATGGTATGATAAATCCATTCAAACATTAATCAATTACGGCCTCGTAGTTGGTGGTTATTCGAATGACTTACATGTTGAAGATTCAGCAACAAAGATTAAGTTTGCGAAAATGCTAAAAGAGGGCATTCAACGTGTTAGTCCAGAGAAGATGAAAGTACTAGGCGATAAGCTAGATACCGTTATCTATAAAGTAGCTAAAAAAGAAAAAAGCCCAATTACAAGAGATGAAGTTGCAGAATTCTTGACGGAAGTATTAGTAGGCAAGTCAAGTGATAACAATTGGGATTTATTGATTGAAAAAGGGGTTATCAGTGAAAAATTAGCAAAAAGATTTACTGAAAACAAGGAACTAAAATTAAAAGAGATGTATGCCATTATGGCTGATGTCATCCATTATGAAGAAAAAGAACATTCCCACTTGTGAGGAATGTTCTTTTTCCTTAAGTTATAGGCATTAATGATGTAGATGAGAATCAAAGCACTGTGAGACCTTGTACCTGAAGTAAGGAAAATTAGTTCAATTAGCAACTGTACCATTATCTTAGATTTTGAATACTGACACTGCATCTTGATTTCCGTTTAGGATGTTAAATTGTCGTCAGTCCTTAGACACACCAACATCCATTGGTACACTTAGAGCTGTACCTGGTGGTGTACTTGTAATGCCCTATCACCGAAAGTGTTCTATTGGAATCGATTCGGTAAATTTAAAATTAAAAGACAGTTGACTTAAAAAAGGAACCGTTATACAATATTTTGAAATTACAGTTAAATTCTAAGATAAAGAGAGTAGTTTATGGAGTTACTGGAAAGCGAATTAGGGATGGTGTGAGCCTAATGCAGATGCCATAAATGAAACGCACTTTGGAGAAGATTCTCGAATTAGTAGTAGAGAATATCGGGGAGTCACCTCGTTAACAATGGAAAGTGGTCATATTTATATGGCAACTAGAGTGGTACCACGGGATAACTATGCTCTCGTCTCTATATTTAGAGACGGGGGCTTTTTTATTTTTTTCGAATTGAGAGGAGAATGAACATGAATACACAAATCGCGAAAAGCATCGCTGTAGCATTAAACAACGAGCTGTCTGTCAATGAAATTCAAAATTTACTAGAAAAACCGAAAAATTTGGACTTAGGGGATGTGGCATTCCCGTGCTTTACGCTAGCAAAAAAATTAAGAAAGCCCCCTCACACGATCGCATCCGACATAAAAAACAATGTAAACTGTGACTTAATACAAGAGGTTCAAGTAGTAGGTGGGTATGTTAATATATTTTACCGTCAGCCAACGATTACACAGCAAGTCCTTAGTCAAATTGTAAAAGAAAAAAATTTATACGGGACCAAGCAGGAGTCAAAAGGGAATGTAGTGTTGGATTTTTCTTCACCTAATATAGCGAAGCCTTTTTCTATGGGGCATTTACGTTCTACAGTGATCGGAAATGCTTTGGCAAATATCACCGAGAAAAACGGCTATAAAGCGATTCGCATTAATCATTTGGGTGATTGGGGAACACAATTCGGGAAATTAATCGTTGCCTATCGAAAATGGGGAGATCAAAAAACGATTGAAGCTGCCCCAATAGAGGAACTGCTAAAAATTTATGTGAAGTTCCATGAAGAAGCGGAGCAGGATGATTTACTTAATGAACAGGCACGTACCGCATTTAAAGCATTAGAAGATGGGGATGAAGAGGCGTTAGCTCTTTGGCAATGGTTCAGAGATGCATCACTCGAAGAATTCAAGAACATTTACCAACTGCTTGGCATTGACTTTGATTCATTCACTGGGGAAGCGTTCTACAATGACAAAATGGCTGCTGTTGTTAAAGAGTTGGATGAAAAAGAGCTACTTGTGAAATCTAAGGGGGCTCATGTCGTTGAAATAGACAATATGCCTCCATGCTTAATAACAAAAACTGACGGTGCCACGCTCTATGCTACACGTGATTTAGCAGCAGCTTTTTATCGACAACAACAATATGACCCTAAAAAATCATTTTATGTTGTAGGGAATGAACAATCACTTCATTTTAACCAATTATTTAAGGTCATTGAGAAGATGGGATATGTTTGGGCAAAAGATTTGCAGCATGTACCTTTTGGAATGATCCTAAAAGAGGGTAAAAAAATGTCGACGCGTAAAGGCAAGATTGTTCTATTAACAGATGTACTAACAGAGGCAATTGCTACAGCGAAGCGAAATATCGAGGGAAAAAATCCAAATCTAATGCATAAAGATAGCATCGCACAACAGGTAGGTGTGGGAGCGGTCATTTTTAATGATTTAAAAAATGATCGTCTTCATGATATTGAGTTTTCCATTGAGCACATGATGAATTTTGAAGGTGAAACAGGGCCATATATTCAATATACGTATGCTCGTATTGCATCTCTTTTGGAAAAAGCAGATGAACATAGTTACGAGGTATCGTTCGAAGCTTTAGGGGAGCAAGCTTGGCCTGTTATTTTATTACTGGAACAGTTTCCGAAAGTAATTGCTACCGCCTTTGAACAAGCAGATCCATCACAAATTGCTAAATATGCCTTACAATTAGCGCGCCAATTTAATAAATATTATGCGCAAAATAAAGTATTGGTCGATGACAGCCAAAGAAAATCAAGATTAGCATTTTGTCTAAGTGTATCCGTTGTATTAAAAGAATCGTTAGCACTGTTAGGCATCGCAGCACCTAACAATATGTAAGTATGAATAGCGTATCTACGACATGATGCTAGCTACCTCCTGCAAATAGTAATGTCCATGAAATTGACCGTTACTAGAAAAAATGGTAAAAGGATATAGTGGGAATTCAAAGGTCTAGCAAATTTCGTTGAATTTTTAACCGAATAAATAGAGAGAAGGTTTTTAGAAAGAATGGAGAAAAAGCAATGGCGCGTTTCCATGGTACTTGTGGTTGTTTGTATTTTCTTGGTTGCGCTCAATATGCGTCCAGCAGTCACAGGAATAGGACCACTATTTAATGTACTTTTAGAATCACTCCATATATCAAATACAAAAATGAGCTTTTTAACATCTATTCCGGTGTTTTGTATGGGACTCTTTGCACCATTCGCAGTTCCATTACAAAGAAAACTCGGAACAAAAACAGCTATTACGCTCTTAATAATCATCCTAGCATTAGCAAATGGGCTACGCTTTTTAAAAGAAAGTTATGTACTACTTGTAGTCACAAGCTTTGCGGCAGGATTTGCCATTGCCCTTATTGGACCCATATTAAATGCCTATATCAAGAAAAAATTCCCGACCCGTTTTACTACGGTGGTAGGTATTTATTCATTTGGCATAGGAACAGGGGCAACATTGAGTGCTGCACTAACATTACCATTTTATAATCATTTTCATGAGAGCTGGACGATGGCGCTTGGCAGTTGGGCAATGCTTGCTATCATTGCTCTTTGCATATGGTTCCTGGTTATCCAAAAACAAGAGCTACCAGAGACAGATGGTTGTACGGAAAAAGTTGCACGAAATCCGTGGAGAAATGTCCGTGCTTGGACCATTTTAATTTACTTTGGCTTACAAACATCTTTATTCTTCTCAATGATGTCCTGGCTAGCACCGATGTTACAGGATAAGGGCTTTTCCCTTGGCGCTGCAAGCTCTATGCTAACATTTATGTCTATTGTACAAATGATTGGGAATATTTTGGTCCCCATACTAATGGAAAAATGGTCGAGTCGAATCGGCTGGCTTTTCTCTTTAGGGGTCTTTGGCATTATTGGCTTTGTGTTGTTATGGGTAGGTTCGGGAACTTTGTTATGGATTGCGGTATTCATTATAGGTATCGTATTAAGCGGCTTATTTCCAATCGGTTTATTGTTACCATTGGATGAGGCAAGAAATGACGAAGAGGCAAATAGTTGGTCATCTATGGTGCTTTCAGGCGGCTTCATGATAAGCGCCATTATCCCTATACTCATCGGTTATTGCTATGATGTGACAGGTAACCATACATTTACCTATACAATTTTTATCACATTAATGCTAGGCATTTTAGCTACGATCCTTTTTCTTAAGAAAAAATAATGTGGAGACATGCGCGAATGTACGCGCATGTTTTTTTAAAGGTTGTTTTCGTGATTGTTTTTGCTAAATAGGAACAAATGTTCCGTAATGTAGAGTAAGTAAATATGGAGGTAATTGATGAGACCTAATTTAACGAAAGAATTAAGTATAGAAAGTTTTAACGATTTCTATTGGTTAAAGGAAGAATTACAATCTTTTTGTAGAAATAACGGAATAAGTGCTACTGGTTCTAAAATAGAGATTTCTAATAGGATTGAAATATTTCTACAGACGGGAGAGATTAAAAAGCCTGTCAGAAAATCAATAGCGAAGAAGAAAGAACAGCAAGTAGATTTAAGTCTTGATACAGTCATTACAGAAGATCATCGTTGTAGTCAAAATGTAAGGGCGTTTTTTAAGACAGTAATCCCTAAATTTCATTTTTCCACCTATATCCAAAACTATATTAAAAACAATGTCGGAAAAACTTATCGCGATGTCGTAGACGCTTGGGATGAGGAGGAAGAACGGAAGAGAAACCCTACATACAAGAAAAGCATTGCACCTCAATTTGAATATAATCAATTCATTCGTGACTTTTTTTCTGACCCGAAAAATCAAGGGAAAAGCCGTGAAGAAGCGATTGAAGCTTGGAATAAAATCAAGAAACTACCTGGAAACAATAAATATACATATTCAGCTAACGTTGGCAAGAGCTTAAGATCAAGCTACTGAAGTCAAAGGTAGCTTTTCTTATTGAGCTAACGGTACAGTTTAGTGGAATAAACAGACAATTATAGAGAACACCTAAATATGAGGTGTTTTCTAATGAAAAAAGTTCTTATATTAATTATTGCCATATCTCTTTTTACCGTTTTATCAAAAACAAAAGCAATGATAAATGAATATGAGGAAATTACAAAATCTGATAAAGCAGATGTTACCCTTTATGCTAAAAGGTGGTGTCCTTACAAGACCTTTGGATAAATACAACAAGTCCTACTTGGTCACCTCAAATTATCTATGAGGACATCAATAAAGATGGAAAAAATGAGTTAATCATAATTTTGACCAAGGGTATTGGTACTGGAATGTTAGAACGAGAAGTTCACGTTTTCCATATCCAAAATCAAAGAATAAATAAGGAGCTTGTTGAAGTATCAGTTGAAGTGCTTGTTGATAGCCCAATTGCAATAGTGTTAAAAAAAGTAAAGACTGAGTTATTACCAAACAAAGCTATTATAAAATGGAGAAAGCACTAGCCAAATCTTATTTTATATTTTTACTCCTTGAATCATAACTAACTCTTCGGATTCTGTTTGGGAGTTTTTTGATAGGGGAGGATGGCTATATTTCCTGAAAATAATAATCCCATTACCACAAATACTGTTGCTGTAATATCAAACATAGTAATAGATTCATTTAAAAAAACAGCAGCTAATATGTATCCGAAAATTGGAGTCATAAATAACCAATTGTTAGCCTTTACCGTATCCTGTTTCAACAGATAAAACCAAAGCAACATTGTGCCGATTGAAATAATGAACACCAACCAAATTAACGAACCAAGCAAATAATAATCCAATTTTAAAAAAAAATTTTCTTTTTCGAGAATATAAGCTATAGGTATTAAAACAACTCCACCAATAGACACTTGCCAAGTATTAATGACAATACCCGGAAGATTTAAATTGATTTTTTTAAAATAAACACTTCCAATCGCCATTGATACCATTCCTAGTCCCAAAATAATTAATCCATATACACTAGCCTCACTGGTTGTGATAGATGGCCATATGCCAATTAACAAACCAAATGCTGCTATGACCATTCCTATCCATTCTTGTAAATGAACTCTTCGTTTTAACCATATAGAGGACAGGAAAGCAACCACAAAAGGATTTGTTGTAACAAATAAATTAAATAAGCCTGCTGATACATAATTCAATGCCCAAAAGGTTGCACCCAGATAGATTGTTGTATTCAATAACCCTAAAAAAATTAATGGGATCCATTCCTGTGACCGAGGCCAAGGATATTTTTTATTAAACAAATAAACATACAGAAATAGTAAACCTCCAGCGATTAAAAAGCGAGTGGTTGCCAATACCAAAGGCGTGGTAGAGTTTAAGCCAAACTTTGTAGCTATCGCTGCAGATGACCATAAGAGTGTAAAAAATAAACCTAATACTGTTTCCATCTTTTTGCTCCTTTTAAGTTAAGTGACTTCTCAAAAAAAGAACTGTGATTACAGAAAGAACCACAGGTATCAAGAAGTAACTCGGCCTTTAACCAAGTCCATATTAAAATTTTACAAACATCGGATAACAGTTTTTTACTGAAATTCAGAATAATTTTATCCGAATTTCAGTATTTGCTTAGTTTATACAAATTTATAAGGGGTATTTTCCCGAAATTCTATATTTTTTTCGAAATTGGCTTGGTGTTATTTCCTCATATTTTTGGAATAAACGTGTTAAGGAAGATTGATGTTCAAAACCTACTTGAATTGCGATGTGCAAAATGGGTAAATCTGTATTCCGTAGCATTTCTTTTACTTTATTCAAACGAACTTCCTGTATATATACTGAAGGGGATTTCCCAGTTTCTTTTAGAAACCAATCCGAATAATATGTACGATTGTAATGTTCAAGTGAAGCCAGTTTATTTACCGTAATATTCTCATTGTAATGTTCGTGGATATACCTAATAGATTTAGGTTGTTGTTCTTGAAGTAAATAATGTGAAATATAGGGGTATAGGTCTTTAAGAGCAGAGCCCTGTAAAGATTGTTTATCGATTTCATTCAGGATAAGATATCGAATTCCTTTCCATTGATTATCAAATTTAAAGGAAACTCCTTTATTATATAAGTTTCTACTAGTTAGCATAAAATGAGGAATATCTAAAACCAAAAACTCATTACGTACAGCTGAATGAAAAGTATGATTACACTCGGGAGGAATGAAAAATAATGTTTGGTGGTCTAGTTGAATATCCTGTGCCCCTGCTTTAATATAAAGTTCTCCTTGGAGAGGCAAAATTAACTGAGCATAACAATGGGAATGAGTGTTTTGGTTAGGTGTATAGGTTCTTCTTTCTGCTACAATTTCTCTAATATTTTCCATTTTCAATTCCTCCTACATGCTTTAGGGTTAGTCAATAAGTTTTTGTTCTATTAAAAGCCCTTTTAATGGAACAATTAATTGTCATTCTATAGTTTTTTTATCCATCTTTTTATTCAAATGATCCCTTTGCACTTAAAAAACCCTTTAGATAACCATATCCAAAGGGGTAAAATGGTGCAACTTTTTATAAACGGTACGAATTTATTAAAATCCGCATATAGATAGGACTTTTAGTTAATAAAAATGTGGCAGATATTTCAAAATAGAGGTGCTTTTATGACAAATAGAAAGGAATTTACGTCAATAGGAACAAGAAAATAATCCTACAAGTTCTAATCTTCAACTAAAGGGATGCTGTAGTTGAAAAAGATAGTAAACCAGAAGCAACAATCTTTGAGAAAACAGTCTTTTTTTATAATATTTTAACCGCCAATTTTAAGTCATTTTTCATTGCAAAGCTAAAAAAGAGTCGTTTTTTATAGGTAAAACGAATTTAATAAAACGCGAGAGCGGTATTTTTATAATATATATTGCATAATAATATTATTATGTAAACTTGAAACGTAGAGTAACCTTGTTTATGATAGAATAGGAAGATGTAGAAAGAAAGTTTTGGTGAACGTATGTGGAAAAAGATGCTCATTCTTGGAGCAACAACTTTACTTTTAACGGGCTGTGGCAATGAAACATTGGCAGAGGTGGTTCAAAGTAAAAAGACCGATATGAAATCGGAAAAGGCTGTGACGAAGCAGCAAGAAAAAATTGTACCGGAAGTAAAAGTAGTTGGGGAGAACGGAATCGGTGCAGGAATTATTATTAAAAAAGAGGACGGTAAGCTGTATATTGTGACGAATGGGGCGCTCGTGGCTTCAAAGCCAACTGCGCTTGTACAATTTAATCATGATAAACTGATGGAAGCTGAAGTGCACTATTTATCGACTGCTTATAACATAGCGATTTTGGAAGTACCATATAACGCATCGGTAAAGGTGCCGACCGTCTATAATGGAGAATTAAATCAGTTAGCTGTTTATGTCGATAGCTTACCACACATCATTCAAAAATATAGTGACCGAGTAGCAGCTTATTACATAGATGCTGAACAAAATATACGTATAGGGAGTCCTGTTCTAGAAGCGGAGAATGGTGAACTTGTGGGCATCTATATGAAACGCAAGGAAAACGGTGGATCACAGCCGTTTATATTGCCATTTAAAGATATAATGATGTTATTGGATGAATGGTGTGAAGTTGGTATGAAGCCAAGTAATCGACTAGCTCAAGCCAAAAATTTGTATCCGTATATAGAAAAGAGCGACAAGGAAGAAGTCCAGCAGGCTATTGAGCAATACGGAAAGAACATTTTTGCTCATAATGCCGATGAAATAAAGCTATTTTTAGATACGTTTCATAAGCATTTAAAAGCAGCTGTTGAGGTTCATGATGCTAGTGTCATGAAATCTTTCATAGGTACAAACGATTTACAAAGTACACTAGATAATATGGTTGCGTATTATGGTTCCAAAAAAGCGCAAATTTATTTTTCTAATACGATGATTAAAAACATCAGTATGAAAGGACAAACTATTGTTGTTCGTGCCAAAACGGAATATGTTCTAACAAATTCTACTGGTCAAGAGGCACTTGCGAACTCTATGATGGTATATGAAATAAATAAAAATGAACAGGGCGAGTATCAACTTATTCGTCTAACAACTGAGGAGTGAAAAGTTGGATGGAGCAAGCAAGACAAATGCTACAACATCATTTTGGCTATGATTCATTTCGCAATGGACAGGCACCAATTATTGAACAAACATTACGAGGTCAATCAAGTCTTTGTGTGATGCCAACTGGCGGAGGTAAATCAATTTGCTATCAAATTCCGGCACTCATGCTAGATGGCCTTACAGTCGTCATTTCCCCTTTAATTTCTCTGATGCAAGATCAGGTAGAAGCATTACGTGCTGCGAATATTCCGGCCGCGTATATTAATAGTACCTTGACCGTGCAAGAAGTGAATGAAACGATACAGCTGGCAAGTGCGGGTTATTTAAAGCTTCTTTATATAGCGCCAGAGCGATTAGAGAGCGCAACATTTTTACAAGTATTATCGAATTTATCTGTACCTTTGATTGCTGTGGATGAAGCACACTGTATATCTCAGTGGGGGCATGATTTTAGACCAAGCTACCGGGCAATCCAAAAATTATTTACGTTGTGGCCGCAAAAGCCAACTGTCTTAGCACTTACTGCCACAGCTACCCCAGCTGTATGTGATGATATTAGACAATTATTAGACATTGATGAGCAATCAACTGTGATTACCGGTTTTTCTCGCGACAATTTAGCGTTCTCTGTGTTAATCGGTGAAAACAAAGAGCGTTACATTAAAAATTATTTAGTGAAAAATAAAAATGAAGCGGGCATTATTTATGCGGCAACACGAAAGGCTGTAGACGCGATCTATGAGCTGTTAAGTCGTTCTGGCGAAGCTGTTGCAAAATACCATGCGGGACTATCAGAGGACATGCGTATGTCAGAGCAGGAGCGCTTTTTAAAAGATGAGGCGCGCATTATGGTAGCTACCAATGCATTTGGAATGGGTATTGATAAGAGTAATGTACGCTTTGTCATTCATTATCAAATGCCGCGCAATATGGAGAGCTATTATCAGGAAGCGGGACGTGCAGGGCGGGACGGCTTACCAAGTGCTTGTATTTTACTGTATGCATCAGGTGATGTTCAAACACAGCGCTTTTTAATTGAACAGACGCAGGATGAAACACGGATTGCACAGGAATTAGGAAAGCTGCAAACGATGGTGGATTATTGCCATACAGAAGGCTGTTTACAAAATGCCATCTTAACGTATTTTGGCGAAGTACCAGGGACGCCTTGTAGTCGTTGTAGTAACTGTAATGATGGACGAGAAGTGAAAGATGTAACGGTAGATGCACAAAAGGTGTTAGCTTGTGTCGTAAGGATGGGGCAAAAATTCGGTAAGACGATGGTGGCCCAAGTGTTAATTGGCTCCAAAAATCAAAAGGTCACGGAATTTGGCTTTGCAAGGCTGTCTACCTATGGCATATTAAAAGGACAATATTCCTCAAAGGATGTTTCAACTTTTATTGAGTTTTTAATTGCTGAGGGCGTACTTGCCGTTAAACATGGCACGTTTCCAACCATCTATGTTTCAGAGGAAGGCAAAGAAGTTCTACTCGGGAATCAACAAGTCATGAGAAAAGAAGCTGTTACTGTGCGTAAGCTTGTAGACAATGATCCGTTATTTGAGCATTTACGATTACTGCGTAAAGAGATTGCAGATGAGGAAAAGGTACCACCATTTGTGGTGTTCTCTGATAAAACATTACGAGATTTATGTGACAAAAAACCGAATGAGCTAGAAGATTTACGACATGTTAGTGGGATTGGTGAAGTAAAATTCGAAAAATATGGTAAGCGTTTCTTCGATGCTCTGCAGTCTTTTTTGAAAACAGTTTAAAGAGAAAAAAGGGAAGTGCTTAATTCAGCAGAATTACGCACTTCCTCTTTATTTATTGCTGTTTTCTCAAAAATTGTTGCAGTAAAAGCAGAAAGCTATTTTCAAAAAGATTGGTGCTATTCAACTCTAAAGAACTTAATCATCTTTCATTTTCTATGGTGAAGTGCTGATTTTGCACTTCATGGATGGCTAACGGGGCAGAATACTTCAATAACAACAAAGGGTATTTATAGTAAAATTTTGTTGGAGGGAGAATGAAATTGAGTAAAAAGAAAAAAGTGCTATTTCGGATTTCCATAGGTTTGAACATATTTCTTATCGCAATTGTAGCTTGGGGAATTATAAAAATGAATTTTGTTAAAGAGCAAGTTCTCGTTACAGAAGTACAGCATAATTTAGTAGAACTAGAAGGTTTAATAAAAAATCAGATTGATGATAATTGGTCTGAACCCAATTTGGTTACAACTGAATTAGGAGATGTATTGAATGGAATTTGGCTTGGTATGACTACTGGAAAGCAATTAGGAGCGCTTTCTAAAAGTGACTACGACATTCTGGAACATTTATATTCTAAATTAAATCAATATCCTAATGATGAATTATATAGATTTGTTGATTTAACCGAAGAAGATAAAAAGAATTTTGAAGAGTTGCGGGAAACACTTCGTGAAGTAGGATTAGGATTAAATATTGCTATAAGTGCAGATATGGATTCCTTTATAAATCAAGCAGAGAAATTAAACGAAAAAATTAAATACCCATTAAATTAACATTTACTTGATATTGTGCTAAAGGGTGCTTTAGTAGATGATTCGGTTTTCGAACTATAAAAAAGCAGAGTTGTTTCTACGCATTTTTGTAGATTAGCTCCGTTTTTTGTTGTCCTTCAAGATTTAGTTTTTAGCAAGAATCTTTAAGAAAACAGCCTTATTTATAAAGTATTACAAACCGCTATTTCTCCCAAAGCTCGATCAGTCGACCTTCAGGATCTTTAATCCAAATAAACTTTCCAAATTCACTTATTTCTTTTTCCTTCTCTAGAGGAACACCAATATGTTCAAGATGCTTAATAGTTTCGTTTATATCATGTACTTGGAAATTTAACATTACTTGTTGTTCTGTTGGAAAATAACTGTCATTTTCGTTAAAGAATGAAAAGATCGTCTCATTTCCTAATTCGGGTTTAATCACAGTCCCATTCCAATTGTCTATTTCCATTTTCAACACTTCACTGTACCATTTTTTGATAACGTCAAGATTGTTCGTTCTCCAAAATATTCCTCCAAAACCTTTTATCATCGTATCTAACTCCTGTCTGTCTTTAAATTTTTTCGTTTTTCAATTTTATGTTTAGTTCCTTTTTCAACTATACCTCTCGAATAGTTCAAGTACAATTTTTCACATCGACTATTTTGGTGGGCTACTTTATGTAAAACGATCGTTAGTTGAAGGATTTGATTTCATACTTATAAGATATATTATCATCTAGAATTGATAATATATCGTCTAAGTCAAAAAGCTGTTACACCTGCTGAATAGTTATTTTTGATTAACTTATTCCCTAATATTGAGGCTACATTACCTGTTATCTCTGTATTATTTGAACCAAATAATACGGATTCAATGGTTCCTTCTTTTCCCTCGATTTCCCCATGTACTTCCGCTTTAATTAAATAATCATTTGAGCCAATATTTAATTTATCAAAAATATGTAAAGCT
This sequence comes from Lysinibacillus sp. NPDC059133, assembly GCF_042755925.1. NCBI lineage: Bacteria > Bacillati > Bacillota > Bacilli > Caryophanales > Bacillaceae > Lysinibacillus > Lysinibacillus sp. NPDC059133. The sequence goes on from NZ_JBHZDH010000008.1 coordinate 131,341, forward strand.
CCCACAAATATATTTATAAAAATATTTTTAAAGAATTTATCACTAACGTCGCATAAATTTTAATTGAATTTTCTGTTTTCTGTTTCTTCCGTTTTTGAAGAAAATAAAAGACTCTCAAATAGAGATAGTAAACATCCATTTTTTACTATAACCTTTGGCTGGGACAACTGACAGTTCAAAATCCTTATGGTACCGTATTTCCTTCGATTTCTCGAAGCCAAATACGTGCCGGT